>NZ_JBHTLD010000117.1:0-15856 GCF_042678745.1 Pontibacter rugosus
GTTTAATTACATCTTTCACTTCCCCGCAGGTGCGCATGTTCGCTGCCATGAACGGGTTGCGTATCTCTTTTGTCTCGCTCAGCCAGTAGGCCCCCTCGCCTCCTTTGGCCATCGGGCAAAAGTCCACGTACAGCTGCTGCCGTGCACCGAAAGCCTCTACTATTTTTATAAGCGGCTGGGACAGGAAGATGAAATTCTCGCGTTTCCCTTCGATGGTGTCTGCCTCCTTGCAAAGTTTGGCGTGCTGGAACAGAAAGCTTTTCTTCTCCTCCCAGAAATCCTTGGTGTCTCCCTTCAGCAGTTTATCATTCACCTTGTGGAGGGCAGCCAGCAGGGCCGTGCTGTATTTAGCCGTCTCTTTCTCATCTGCCTCCACCAAAGCCTCTTTCAGGGCCAGGTAAGCATCCACTACATCGTTGAGCTGTTTCATGAAAGCAGCAGGAACCTGGCCCCGGAAATCAGCCACATCCCCCTCCACAAACTTCGAAGTCGGGGTCTGCGAAAGGTTCGCCTCTGTTCCTGGCATGTCCATTCCCGCCATTCCGGCCATGGCACCACCGGCAGCCCCGGGATCAGCGTTCGGGTTCATCATGCTCACCTTGCCCTGCAGCTGGGCTGCCGCATCCACCTGGAACACGCCGTTTGTCACGACTTCCTCCCCTGGCTTCAGGCCGCTGTTCACCACATACATCCCCCCTGCCTCAGGGCCAAGCTCCACTTCCCGGAACTCGAAGGTCGGCTGCTCAAACGAAAGGTCCTTCACGTACACGACAGCCCGTTTACCCGTCCACAGCACCGCCGTCCGCGGGATCATCAGGGCACTGGCAGCTACGTCCAGCTCGCTCTGGAGCACGCCCTGCGCAAACATGTCTGGCTTGAGCTTTCCGTTCGCGTTGTTCACCTCCGTCCGCACAGAGGCTGCGCGCGTGCCGGGGTTAAGAACAGGGTCTATGAAAGTGACCTTGCTGGTAAATGTTTCCCCAGGGATGGACGGCACTGTGAAGCGCACCTCGTCGCCTACCTCTATCCAGGGCAGGTCGCTTTCATAGGCGTCGAACAGCACCCAGAGGTTACCTAGGCCTGTCACCTGGAAAAGGGGCTGCCCCTCGCTCACGTACTCCCCCACATTCACGTTTTTGGCCACGACCGTACCGGACTGTGTGGCGTAGATGTTCAAGTTATCCTGTAGCTTTCCGCCGCTTGCGATGCGGCTGATCTGCGCATCTGAAATGTTCCAGAGCCTGAGCTTTCGAACCGCTGACTCATAGAAAGAGGGGTTCGTTTCCCGGAGGCGCGCGGCCACCTGCAGTTCCTTCTGCGCGGTGATCAGTTCAGGGGAATAAATGCTGGCCAGCAGCTGGCCCTTCTTCACCTCCTGGCCCGTGAAATTCACGTACAGCCGCTCAATGCGGCCGGGGAAACGGGCTGTGATGTCCCCTACGGCCGTTTCCTCCGCCTTTACCTTTCCGGGGAGGTGGATTTCCTTCGTCGGCTCCGCCCGCTGTACTGCTGTCGTCTGTACGTTCGCCAGCTGGATAGCCGACTCTGTCATCTGGATCTCATTTGCAGAGACAGTCGCCCCGCCCTCCTGCAACGGGATGAGGTCCATACCGCAGATGGGGCACTGCCCCGGTTCATTCATCCGTATCTGGGGGTGCATGGCGCAGGTCCAAATTGTGCCTTCGCCCTCATGGTCATGGGCAAGTTCCGTTTCCCCCTCCGCTACCGACACCCCGGATTCCCCGCCGAAGAACACCCACCCCAGCAGCAGGCCAAGCACTAAAAAGCCCAGCCCGAAATACCATGTTCTTTTATCTATTTTCTGTTTCATATTGGCTTCCCATTAAGTAGTTGATGTTATAAACCTGATTGTTCAGGGCTGTTCTGGCCTCTGCCAGCTCCAGGCGGTAGTTCAGCAGCTGCCGCTCCATGCGCAGGACCTCCTCAAAGGAATTCTTGCCCGTGGAAAATTCCTCCTGCAACAGGGCAAATGACTCCTCGGCCAGCCTGGTGAGCCTTTTGTAAAGAGCCACCTTCCTTCGTGCGTCAAGTAAATCCTTGTAGGCCTCCTCGAGCTCAGTCAGCAACTGGTTCTCCAGGTTCTCCCGCTGCAGCTCCACGGCCTCCCTTTCCAGCAGGGCCTCCTTCTGCATGGCCTTGTATTTCTTCCGGTAGATGGGCAGCCTGACTCCTACCTGAGGGAAGAGAATCGCGTCCTGCCCGTTGCCCGGCATCTCCACCCCATCCCTGTCTGCGACGCTGGTGTAGCTGGCCCCTACCGTAAAGGCGGGAAGCCCCATCTTCTTTGCCACTTCTACCTGGAGCTCATACACCTGAGCCTCCTGCCGGAGCTGCTCGAGCCGGGGGTTTTGCGCCAGAAGAGTATTGTATACCTCCTCCTTCTCCAGCAAAAGCTCTTCTTCCCAAAGGGAGTCAGGAAAGCTGATGGGTTCCTGCAGGTCCGAATTTAGCAGCTGCTCGAACCGTGTCACCAAAGGCCTTCTGCTATCGGCCAGGTACTCCAGCCGGCTTCGTAGCTCCTCCTCTTCCATCTCTACCTGCAGCACAGAGGAAAGCCCAGCCTGCCCTGTCTCAAAATACACCTGCGCCAGTTCCTTGAAGGCACTGAGGACCTCCAGGTTCTCCTCCGTGATTTGCGTGGCCACCTGCAGGTAGTACAGGTCGTTGTAGGTGATGCTTATGTCCCGGTACAGCTCCAGCTTGGCCTCCTCAAAAGCCTGAAGCCGCACCTTTGCCCGCTGGGCGGCTACGCGCTCCTGGGCCTCCAGTGTGCCGAACCAGGGGAACAGCTGGCTTGCCGATAAAGTGGCCCGCTGCGCCCCCACGCGTGTCTCCACGGGCTGAAGAAAATAGGCAAAGCTCACCTGTGGGTCAGGCAGCGTACCGACCTGAGGTACCTGCTCCAGTGCCGCCAGGTAGTCGGTGAACAGCGCTTTGAGCCTTGGGTTGTTCTCTGCTCCCTGCACGAGGTACCTGTCTACCTGCCTGCTGCCTTGCGCCTGCGAAAGCAGGGGCAGCAGCGCCAGACTGACGGCAAAGAGCCAGTGTGTTACGATGCTATATCTTTTATTTCTCATGATGCTTTCGCTAATGCTTTTGGTTTATTTGCCCACTTTCTTTCCTGCCACATGCTGTAGAGCACCGGCACCACAAACATGGTGATGGACTGAATGAACATTCCCCCGAACGTCGGAATAGCCATCGGGATCATGATATCCGACCCCTTGCCGGTAGAAGTGAGCACAGGAAGTAAAGCGATGATCGTGGTGGCGGTGGTCATCACAGCAGGCCGCACCCGCTGGCTTCCGGCTATCACAACGGCTCTTCTGATGGAGTCCCTATCGGTCGTGTCCTCCCTTGCGAACACCTGCTTCAGGTAAGTCCCCATCAGCACGCCATCGTCGGTGGCCACCCCGAAAAGGGCGATAAAGCCTACCCAAACAGCCACACTCAAATTGATGGGCCGTATCTGAAACACGTCCCGCATGTTCTCCCCGAAGAGGGTAAAATCCATGAACCACCCCTGGTTGTAGAGCCACAGCAGGATAAAGCCGCCGGAGAAAGCCACAAACACACCGGAAAAGGCCATCAGCGTCGGCTGCACCTCCCCAAACTGGAAGTAGAGGAGCAGGAAGATGGCCAGCAGGCTGATAGGAATGACAATAGAAAGCGTCTTGGCTGCCCTGAGCTGGTTTTCATAGTTGCCTGCGAACTTGTAGCTCACACCGGCAGGCACCTCGAATTCCCCGGAGGCGATTTTCTCCCTGATGACCTCCTGCGCGTTCTCCACCACCTCTACCTCTGCAAAGCCTTCCTCTTTATCGAAGATGACGTACCCAAGCAGGTAGGTGTCCTCACTTTTGATGTTCTGCGGCCCCTGCACGTAATTTATCTCCGCCAGCTGCCCCAGGGGCACCTGCGCCCCGGTAGGGGTAGGAACAAGCAGCCCTTTCACATCCTCCGGGTTATCCCTGAACTCCCGGGCGTAACGCACCCGAACCGAGTACCGCTCGCGCCCTTCCACGGTGGTGGTCATGCCCATGCCCCCGATGGCTGCATTGATGATGCGCTGCACATCGGCAATGGAAAGGCCGTAGCGGGCAATCACCTGCCGGTTGATGTCGATCTCCATGTAAGGCTTCCCCACCACGCGGTCCGCAAAGACCGAGGCACCCTTCACGCCCGGCACCTCCTTCAGAATATTCTCCATCTGCAGACCCACCTTCTCAATCGTCTTCAGGTCAGGACCGAATACTTTCAGGCCCATGGGTGCCCGCATACCGGTAGACAGCATGATGAGGCGCGTGGCAATGGGTTGTAGCTTCGGGGCCGAGGTCATGCCCGGAAGGTTGGAGGCAGCCACTATCTCCTCCCAGATATCGTCCGGGGACTGGATGTGGTCGCGCCACTGGCGGAAGTACTCCCCGCTTGGGTCCGGCACCAGCAGAGACACATCCAGGTCCGCGCGCTCCATCGTCTCTGGGTCAAACACCTCCCCGTTTGAGAGCACATACTGGCCCTCGTCATTCACCTCAAAGGCGACGCGGTAACCGTCCTGGTCCCGCACATACTCTGATTTGTAGTTGATAACGTTCTCATACATGGAGATAGGCGCCGGGTCAAGGGCCGTGGCCGCCCGCCCCCACTTCCCGACCGTCACGTCCACCTCGGGAATGGCCGTCACGAGCAGGTCGAGCTGGCGGATGGTCTCGATGTTTTCCTCCACGCCGGAATGCGGCATGGTAGAGGGCATCAGCAGAAAGGTTCCTTCGTTGAGTGGTGGCATGAATTCCTCCCCGGCGCCCGGGAAAGTCTCGCTCACAGCCACCCAAGCTCCTGTCTCCCGCACGTTCCACCCCAGCTTCTCCGCCCCGCTGGCCACAAAGCCGAAAACTCTGTCAAAGCCCTGCCAGGCGAAAAGGCCGAACAGCACGATTCCAATGGGGATGGAGAGGAACTTCCACTTGTTATCCAGGCACCAGGACAGGATAGGTTGGTAGTACTTCACCATAGAAAGCAGGATGCCCAGCACAAGCACGATGACACCTGCCACGAAAATTAAGTTAGTGACGTAGCTGTGGCCGGCGCCCAGCGGCAGCCACTCCCTTGTCAGGAAGTAAAGCACCCCCACGAGCACAATGCCGATGTTAATGTAATTGGTGTATTGCTTTTTGCCTTCTGGCCAGTAAGGCTCCAGCAGGTTGTTCGCTCCAAGCGCAAGGAGCACTATGCCAGCCCACGGCACATAGAACAGCACCAGCACGCCCAAGGCGATGAGGCTGAAGTTCCATATCCTCCTGGTTCTGCTCTTGCCGAACCCGAGGGAGAAGAGCGCATGTGCGAGCGCGGGGATGACCACGATGCCCACGAACAGGGCCGCTAAAAGCGCAAAGGTTTTGGTGAAGGCCAGGGGGCCGAACAGCTTTCCTTCCTGCCCCGTCATAGCGAAAACGGGAATAAAACTGATGACTGTCGTGGCCAGGGCCGTCAGCACGGCAGAGGCAATTTCGATAGTCCCCTCATAGATTACCTCCAGCTTCGATCGCCCCTCGTTCCCGGGCAATTCCAGGTGGCGAATGATGTTTTCAGTAAAGATGACCCCCACATCCAGCATGACCCCGATAGCGATGGCGATACCGGACAGTGCCACGATGTTGGCGTCGACTCCCGCATACCGCATGACGATAAAGGTCATCAGCACCCCGATGGGGAGCAGGCTCGAGATCAGGATGGAGGCGCGCAGGTTCAGCACCAGGATAACCACTACAATGATACTGATAAGAATCTCCAGCGTGAGCGCCTCCTCCAGCGTTCCCAGGGTTTCGTAGATAAGGCCTGTGCGGTCATAGAAAGGAACCACGGTTACCTTGGAGACGGTGCCGTCTGCCAGTACCTTGCTCGGCAGGCCAGGCGCCATTTCCTCAATCTGTTCCTTTACGTTATTGATGACAGCCAGTGGGTTGGAGCCATACCGGGCCACCACAACGCCTCCAGTCGCTTCGGCTCCGCCTTTGTCCAGGCCACCGCGCCGGGTGGCGGGCCCCATCTGCACGCGGGCGACATCTCTTAGCCGTATCGGCGTGTTCTCGTTTACGGCCACCACGGCCTCTTCCAGGTCATCGATGCTCTCGATGTAGCCGAGGCCGCGCACCAAATACTCCGCTTTGTTAAACTCGATGGTGCGGGCACCCACATCCTGGTTGCTCTCCTGCACGGCCTCCATGATCTGGCTGACATTCACCCCATGGCTCTTCATGGCGATGGGGTCGATGTCGACCTGGTACTCTTTGGTGTACCCCCCGATGGAGGCTACCTCAGATACGCCTTCAGCGGACGCCAGGGAGTACTTTACATAAAAGTCCTGAATGGAGCGCAGCTCCTGCGGGTCCCAGCCCCCGGTAGGCTCCCCTGTTTCCGGGTTGCGGCCCTCCAGGGTGTACCAATATACCTGCCCCAGCGCTGTGGCGTCAGGTCCCAGCGCCGGCTGTACGCCCTCCGGCAGGGTGCCGGAAGGCAGGGAGTTAAGCTTCTCCAGGATTCGGGAGCGGCTCCAGTAAAACTCCACATCCTCCTCAAAGATGACGTAGATGCTCGAAACACCGAAAATAGAGCTGCTTCGTATGGTTTTCACGCCCGGTACTCCCAAAAGGGCTGTGGTCAGCGGATAGGTCACCTGGTCCTCAATATCCTGGGGGGATTTCCCCATCCACTCTGTGTAAACGATTTGCTGGTTTTCCCCGATATCCGGAATCGCATCGACCGGTACAGGGTCCCTGGGGATGAGGTCACTCTCCCAGTTAAAGGGCGCTGTGGAGATACCCCAGGCCACGAAGGCAACAGTCAGCAAGGCTGTCACCAGTTTATTCTCTAAGAAAAACCTAATTATTCTGTTAAGCATAGTTGTTTCTTGTTGTAAAGGAATAGACAACATGGCTCAGCAAAGGCAAAGCCACAGGCTACCAACCCTTTATAAAGGGTGTACCTACATTAGAAAAACTATGTTTTAAATCAGGAAAGACTGAACCCTGATATATATATCACATTCAGCTACAGGAGGCTGTTGGGAATGGAATAGAAGCTTTCTGGACGGCTCGTCCAGGAGCAGGGCAAGCCGCAATTCATTGATGAAGCTAACGAGTACGAACTGCAGTTGGGGAGTAAACTTAACAACCTGCTGGTCGAGCTGGAAATCATCCTCCACCGACACATGGTCTGTGTCGCTGTGGCAGTCGCAGTCAGCAGGCATGCTTCCTGGATCGCAGCAGGACTTGGCTTCAGTTCCTACCGACACGCTTGCCAGCATCTTTCCACAAAAATGCTTCGTCACAGCAAACCCCGCCGTGCTCACGAGCAAGGAGATGACCAGGACGATATGGAAAAGATTGCGCATTTGTTTACTACCCAACGTGGATACCAAAGGAATGGTTTCCTCTACTTCTGTAGAGGAGCCGCGAATTAGGAGCGTAAAGATACTAAAAACAAGTATTTTTATCCAAATACTATGGCACAAAACGAAGAAGTATCCATGAGGGAGTGACAACGCAACTCCCTTTTCTAAGCCATTGCGCTTGACTTGCTGCTGCTGTCTGCGACGGCTTATGCGTAGGAATCAACCAAGATGAAAGGCTAAAAAAAATTAGTTCCTTAGATGAAGTCCTCCCCTCCTTCGTTCAAGGCAAAGGCATGAGCTATAAAAAGGAAAAGGTTGGAGAGGAGGCTTCTGATTTCTTAAACTTTAACGAAACCATTGATGATTATGGGTGAGCAGTACATGGGTAAAACAAAAGGGAGAGGTGCTGTTATCCTTTCCGCCTGGATTCTGGCGATTGGCTTTCTGGTGAACCTTGTGTGGGAAAATGCGCAAGCCTTTCTGTATGTGGGCTACGGTGGTTTCATGGAGCACTTCTGGATTTGCTTTGTTGCCTCTGTCATAGACGCCTTGGTGATTCTTCTTGTATATCTCGTACTTGCGCTCCTTTATAAAGATATCTACTGGCCCACGCACAACACCATTGTCCGGTATGCCGTGGTGGCTTTAATCGGCGGCGCACTCGCTGTTGGTTTTGAGCTGTGGGCGTTGGCTGTCGGGGAATGGAATTATACCGGTTTGATGCCCGTGCTTCCGGGTCTTGAGGTGGGATTGTCCCCGCTCATTCAGCTTATGGTGCTGCCTGTTCTTACATACCATCTAAGCTTACGCATGACCAGAAAAAAGGCTTGAGATAGTTGTAAACCTGCTTGTTTACCTTACACAACCACTACTATACTAGCGTTGCCGTAAAGCAAGGGCGCATAACAGACAGAAACAATATGAAAGAACCTTTAGTAGCTCCCTCCATACTGTCTACAGACTTTGCCCACCTCGGCAGTACATTAGCAACAGTAAATGAGAGCAAGGCTGACTGGCTGCACGTGGACGTGATGGACGGGGTATTCGTCCCTAACATCTCCTTCGGTACGCCTATACTAAAAGCGATCCAGCAGCATTCGAAAAAGCCTGTGGAGTTGCACCTGATGATGGTGCAGCCTGAGCGCTATCTGGAGACCTTCGCGCGCTTCAACATACACCAAATGACCGTGCATGCAGAAGCTTGTACGCACCTGCACAGCGTGGTACAGCAGATAAAGCGTCTGGGCTGTAAAGCTGGTGTCGCCCTGAACCCGCACACGCCTCTCGGGTGCCTGGAGTACGTTATCCAGGACCTGGACATGGTGTGCCTGATGTCGGTGAACCCCGGTTTCGGCGGACAGGAGTTCATCCCCCAAACGCTCGGCAAGATAAGCCTGCTTAAAGCGTTGATTAGAAGGAAAGGCGCTGCCGCTTTGATTGAAGTGGACGGAGGAATCAACCAGGCAAATGTAACGGATGTGATCAGCGCAGGGGCAGACGCCGTCGTGGCGGGAAGCAGTGTGTTTGACTCCGGTGATCCCAGCCAGGCGATATTGACCCTGAAAAACGGCGCCCTCTAAAGCACAGGAAAGAGCGAAGAGACTTACTCCCGCCAAACGAGGTTATGGCTTTCTCGCCGCGCTACTCTCCCAGGTACACGGACAGAAATGTAAACAACGCAAAGCCCCCGGAAAGAAACAACGCTGCCCATTTTGAGTCCGGCCTTTCATGGGCCTTTGTGAGCATCTCCTCCAGGGCCACTGTCAGTAAAATACCCGCGACAAAAGCCAGCAGGCTCGGTTTCACTTTTTTGAAACTTAAGGAGCTTTGTTTCTGCGCCTGCCTCCACAGCTCCGCGGCCAACTATGGAGTTTGCATTTTATCATTTAGTAAAAGCGAATAGCGGCTTTAACCCGGCCTCTGGTAGTACAGGAAAAGCAAAAGGGCGGCATAGCTGAGACCACCTATGGCAAAGGCCCAGTAGTTGCTTTTTCCAGCACTTGGTAACTGTTCAACAGCACACCCCCGGCTAAAAACGCCTGCAGGAGCACGGGCACGACTTCTGGCAGTACAGTGAGGACGCTAATGCCCCAACCCAGGAACACGGCAGCGGCAAGTAGCCAACGTCCCTTCTGATCATACCCTTGCTTATGGAGGTTGTGTAGCCCGTTATCATTGACGATGAACTTGAGAAACATGGCCACGAAGAAAAGCAGTAAGGGCAAGAACCCCTCGTTCATCCTGTGAACAAGCAAATAGCTTATCAGTACGTTCATGAAGGCAAACGTTATCATGTGAATCCAGAAGACCTTTGCGCTCGTGACGGCTTTACGCTGCTTTTTTCTCTGCTTTTGCACTGATGCCCTTGCTCAATGCTCTAAGCCGTAAAAAATGAACATGCTTAGTAGCACCAGGATGTACACATGCTGGTCTAAAGCTGATAAGAACGGGTCCTTTTTTATATTTTTAAGAACCTTTTCCTGCCCTTTGCTTATCCCTGGTAGGAGGCGTAGCACAACAAAGGCGACGGACATACCTCCGGCAACCGATAGAAAACGGCTCCTGGGCACCCCGTCCAGCATCCTCAGATAATTAGAGAAGATATGAACTGTTGCAAGGCCTGCCCCAGCTGCTAAAGGAATCCAAACGTTGTTTTCGTCCATTTGCTTTTAAAGTTGAAATAGGAACAAGGCATTCCGCTTTTTTACATTTCTGATTCACACCATCCCTGGCTGCGGGTTTGTCAGTTTATAGCCATTCAGTCCACCAAAGCAGGTTAATATTTATTCTCTCTATTCGGCCCTTTGCTATACTTACCCGGTATCAACACAAATAGATGCTGCTCCTCCAGATTATTCTACTCTTGGGTCTTTACTACACCGGGTCCGTCACGTCTTAGACTTCGCATCTCTAAGCATACAAACTAACACTCGTTCTTTCAGGCCAGTTTAAAGGAAGGGCATCGTCTTACCCTATAACAATTACCACCAAGTAATTTTAGGTGAAGCAAAGTCAAGAAGTTGCAAAATCAGGTTCAGAAAGCAACCAGCACTAGTGGAGGTTATGCAAAGGAAATATAATAGTTCATCAGCGGAAGTTCCGCCAGAGCGTTTGGTGCCGTCCAAGTTACTGATAAGGGAGTGTTCACGTCATGTTATGAGGCTTATCTAACTGTTAGCTGCTTATCTGCGTAAACGAGAACCGCACCCAATTTTCGCAGTCATAGTAGATAATTATGAACAAATCGAAAATTTATGTTATGTCTCCCATAGTTGAAGGAGGTGCTGTATGAGCGTATGGATTTGGGCCCTTGTACTTGTTGCGGCCGTGTGGGCAGCGCATTGGGGAGCAGAACATTTGGCAAAGCCCCTGAAGAAGCTACGAAAGCAATGGGGTTTCTCCGTAGCGGCTGGAGGAGCCTTGGTGGGCGTAGCCTCCGCGAGCCCTGAGATCGGCATCAACGTGGCCAGCGCTGTTACAGGCGTAGCCGATATCGGCCTGGGGGCTATGTTCGGATCCAATGTCATTGCTATTCCCTTCATGGTGGTAACCGCCTACATTGCCACCCGCCACCTTAAAAAGGAAAATGCGGGCAAAGACCATGAGCAGCATGAGAAGGAGCACCTGCTGAAGGTTGATCCTACCGCCGTAACCGTACAGGCACTCCCTTACCTGGTGATACTCGCCGTCGTGGCCATCCTCACCGTGCCAGCGCAGTGGCGGGGACTGCAGCCCATAGATGGCTGGATCATGCTGGGCGTGTACCTGGTGTACCTGGCGCAGGCCCTGCTTCGGGGTAGGGAGGAAGGCGAAAAGGTGGAGTGGAAAAAGAAGGAGATTTACCTGGCAGTGGCGGGCCTTGCCGCCCTGGGGCTGGGGGCTTTCTTCACGGTAAAGGCTACCGAGAACATTGTTGCTGCGTTAGGCTTGTCGAAGGTAGTGGGAGGTTTGTTTATTACGGCTCCCATGGCCGCGCTGCCGGAGATATTCGCCACCTGGAGCGTGGTGAAGTCCGGGCAGATCACCTCCGGGGTGACCAGCGTTATCGGAGACCACGCCGCCACGATGGCCGTCGCTTTTCTACCCCTTGCCCTCGTGACCGTGCCCGTAAAAGACCTCACCCTGTATGTCACCGTCCTGAGCTTTGTGGCGCTGGTGGGCATCCTATACGCCGCTTTCATACACTGGGGCGGAAAGAACGGGCAACACGGCTTTAACCGCTGGCAGGTCTACACCCTGGGGGCTGTCGTGCCGGTGTATGTCGGGGTGATGCTGTTTGGGGTCCTCCAGGTAATTGGCGGACCGTCCGGGGAAGGGGCTAACTTTTTTAAGGTATTCAATGAGGATAAGAATAACTACCTGGAGGACGGGGAGTTCTACAGGGCCGTGGGCGACATAGGATACTTCAAGGCATGGGACCAGGAGGGCGATGCATCCCTGAGCGAGGACGAATGGAGAGCGGGAATCAGTGAGTACCTGGGCGGGTACAAAATTGACCAGATAGAGGAGTTCGGCGAGTGGGACCTGAACGGCGACAGCCAGATCTCGGAGGATGAGTTCAGGGAGGGCCTGTTCGAGGCTGCAGATCAGGACAGGAATAATCAGATAAGCGAAAGCGAGTTTGTAAACCTGTACAGGGAGGGTAGCGGGTCGCAGAAAAATAAATAAATCAAACGTCGAGAACTCTCTATTAACAAAAGCTGAAACCATAATCTTTGTTAAACAAGTCTTTCATTAAACCTCTCATGTTATGAAAAAAGAGTTATATGGCTTGCCTTATTGGGTACTGATAAGCCTTTTTGGATTAAGTATGTCTGCCTGTAACCAAGGCGGCGAAGGGAAAGAGTTGTATAAGGCCTACAATAAGGACAAGAACGACTTTTTAGATGATAAAGAGTTCTACAACGCGGTTGCCGAGGAGAAGTACTTTGACAGGTGGAACCAGAACGGTGACCGTTCTTTGAGCGAAGACGAGTGGAGTGCCGGGGTAAATGATTATCTGGGCGGTTACAAGGTTTCAACAGTGGAAAAGTTCGGAGAGTGGGACTTAAACGGTGACAGCCAAGTTTCTGAGGAAGAGTTCAGGGAGGGGCTATTTGAAGTAGTGGACAAAGACCAGAATAGACAAATAAGCCAAAGCGAATTCACAAGCTGGACCAAAGAGGGAGGCGGACAAGGGAGCCGTTCAGGGAGCTAACAGGGGCTAAGTAACGGCCTTCTGACATGTGAATGTGCTGTTAAATATTCCGGTGACGCTGAACCGTTTTTACTTATAGGTTTCGGCTTATCGGTAGCAGGGATAACCATTTCTTTTAGTCCGTGCCGTTCCACTCTATTACGGTCTTGATGTCATCCACAGTCCTGAAATTGAGGGCACTGCTGAACTGCTGATAACTGACACGGGTAGCAATTATGTCTGTAGTCAGGTTCCCTCCCATTCTGCCCAGCCCTATAATTCCGATGGTTTCCATTTCCTTCATGTGAGTTTTTATCTAAAGCTTTCCGTTTTACTTAGAAATTATCCGCTCAAGCACCACTATATTACAGGTGCGTTTCATTTTCCTCATGCCCTCTGCTCTCCAGCTGAATTGTCGTGTGCGAGATTTTGAAATTGGAAGTGACGCCTTGGTTTATCCTTTTAAGCATTTCATTATAGGATGTATTGTCATTTGCGGTTACAACTACATGGGCACTCATAGCATTGACACCTGATGTCAATGACCACACATGCAAGTCATGCACTTCCTCAACTCCCTTTAACGCCGCTATGCATCTGCGCAGTTCCTCTATGTTCACGTCTGAAGGGGTACCTTCCAACAGCACCCCCACCGCCTCTTTGAGCAGCACCCACGTACGGGGCAAAATAAAAAGTCCTATACCAGCTGATAGAATGGGATCAGCATAGTACCATCCGGTCGTCCACATGATGATGCCCGCCACAATCACGCCGATATAGATGGCCCAGGCCGCACTCATGCCCTTTTTGTTTTCCCCGCCAAACCTGCTCTGCACACAGCCTATACCCTTGTCCAGAAAGACAAAAAATACGCTTCCCGCTACAAACGCCAGCACCGGAATGAAAGGTTGCTCTGCGGCCAGGGCTTGCGGCATTAGCTCCAAGCCGATCACGGCCAGCACGATGCCAGCGGCTGTATGCAAGGCCAGGTCAGGGTTTTTTCCGACACTTTAAATACTTCCGCCAGTACGCCCCCGAAAAGTTTCCGAGAGCAGGCATGGCCGCGTACAGTAGCACCTGTAGGTAATCATTCATGGCGACTTAGCAAAGGATTTAGCCTCTATACTGGATTTGCACTTTACAGGTTCATGTTACAACTGGGGCCGCGTTCCTGTCAGGTACAGGAGGAAGCACATACTGCCTAAGATCCTGTGCCTGCTCAAGCGTGCATGGCCCTGTTGTCCACGGCCAAACTGGCTTCTTTCACAGACTCATAAAAAGTAGGGTGCGCGTGAGAGAGCCTGGCGATGTCCTCTGCCGCCGCCCTGAAGGCCATGGCCGTCACGGCCTCTCCAATGATGTCCCCTACGCGGGGACCTATCATATGAACCCCCAGCACTTCATCCGTATCCTTGTCAGCCAACACTTTTATAAGGCCCTCCAGGTCGTTGTTCATGCGAGCCCTGGCGTTGGCGCGGAAGGGGAAGGAACCAGATTTATACGCCCTGCCTGCTGCCTTAAGTTCCTCCTCGGTGTAGCCCACGCTGGCCACTTCCGGCCAGGTGTAGACCACGTTCGGGATAAGCAGCGGATTAAGTTGCGGCTTCTGCCCTGCCAACAGCTCCGCCACAAAGACTCCTTCCTCTGAAGCCTTGTGGGCCAGCATAGGGCCTGGTATCACATCTCCGATAGCATATACTCCCTTTGCGGTTGTCTCCAGGTTCCCGTCCACTACAATTCTTCCTTTGTCATCTAACGCTACCCCGGCTGCTTCCAGGTTCAAGCCGCTGGTGTAGGGTTGCCTACCTACGGCCACCAGGCAAATATCCCCCTCCAGTTCTAACTGGCCTCCTGCAGCGTTCTCGGCCTGCACCAACACCCTGTCCGCGTCTGCCACCACGGATCTGACCTTGTGCTGCAGGTGGAATTTGATGCCCGTTTTGGACAGCGCGCGCTGCAGCTCCTTTCCCATCGTCCGGTCCATGCTCGGGATGACAGCATCAGCAAATTCCACAACATCCACCTGTGACCCCAGCCTTGCGTAAACCGAGCCGAGCTCTGCTCCAATGACGCCTGCCCCTATTATAATCAGGGACTTGGGTATTTCCTTCAAGGAAAGGGCCTCGGTGGAGGTAATCACCCGCTTTTTGTCTAGTTGGATGAACGGCAGGGAGGACGGCTTAGAGCCGGTGGCAATGATTACTTTCGCCGTGTCCACTTCCACAGGTGTACCTTCCCCCTTTACCAGCAGCTTGCTGGGGTTTATGAAGCTGGCAACCCCCTGCATAACATCCACTTTGTTCTTTTTCATCAGATAGGCTACCCCATCTACTGTCTTTTGCACCACGTCGGCCTTATGGGCAACCATCTCCCCGAAGTCCACCCGCAGGTTATCCAGCCCAATGCCGTGCATCCCAAACTTGTGCTTCGCATCATAGAAACGCTCCGAGCTATCCAGAAGTGCTTTGGAGGGTATACAGCCAACGTTAAGGCAGGTTCCGCCAAGCCCGCTGTATTTCTCTATAAGGGCCGTCTTCATGCCCAGCTGGGCACAGCGGATAGCGGCCACATAACCACCAGGGCCTGACCCGATCACCGTTACATCATATTTCATAGTTTAACGCTTTGTTGTTTCTGTCCTTTTGCTCTTTTCCCTCCAGCGTAGGCCATTCTCTTTGTCAGGCCCTGGTTTTACTAAAAAAACTATAGAAGCCATACTCCTTACCTTTGGTAATGTTAAGGAAGAAAGTGCAGGAGTGGATCATCTGCCACACTAAGGCCTTGTTTGTTGTTACTAAGAATTTCTTACCCTCAGTTGGCACAAATAGTTTTGAACGGCCCGAACCGCCTTGTAGTGAATGCCAACTCCCTAGCTATCACTCAAGGCAGCTTCGCAGAAATAATCAACTTCGGTCCAAGAGCGATCTCTTCATCGAAGAATAGTTTAAATTTTAGTCAAACTTCATCCGTTGAATTCTTACGACATTTTGGATAGGCAAAAAAGCAATGCTCCATCGCCAAACACTCCACTCCTCCTGATTTATTGCGCAGGATAAACATGCCAATCGGCTTATCCAATATTTGTCCTTACCTTCATTGTCACTTTGCTCCACAGCAGAATTTGCTGACTGTCCTCACCTGCTTTCTAATTTCGTTTCTTGAAGCTCTCTAACACTTGTTAAATAAGACATATACTAGGATAGGTCTAGGGTATGGTTTCATTTATAACACGTTTGCTTATTGCGCCTCATCAACTTTATTCATTTCTA
>NZ_JBHTLD010000118.1:0-15855 GCF_042678745.1 Pontibacter rugosus
GGAATTTACCTAAAACTTGAGCTACGAAAGCAGCAGCAAGCAGAGTAAAATTAAATTATAGTTTAGAAATAATGAAATCATTCGGTGCTAATGTAACGATGCCGGCCAAAGTTTGTTTGCAGCTCTTTTGCTACAGCCTTGATAAAGTATAGGCTCGAAAGTAATTCCCTGCAAATGCCACTATACTTTGGCTAAAGTATAAGTTAATCTTTTGATCTTTAGGAAGAGTGTTACTTGTTGCATTGTTTTAGCTTTAGGTGTGCGTTTCCAGACGTTGCGGTGTCTGATACCGAACAATGCTGAGAGCAGAAACAGCCTGTAGTGCTAATTAAGGCTATATTTAAAAATGGTATACTTGTTGGATACACAGGAGGAATGCAACTATGCCAGCTATCTCATTTATACTTGCTAACCATGCTTCAGCACAGCCTTCTTCTTATCTACAGAAACTTTAAACGGTTCAGAAGTACGTTTCTGATCAACCTGATCGGTTTGTCTACTGGCTTAGCCTGTGCGTTGCTTATTTTCCTTTGGGTAAACGATGAGCTTCAGGTGGATTCGTTTCATGAGAAGGAAAGCCAGTTGTTTCAGGTGATGACGAACCATCACAATGCAGAAGGAATAACAACCTGGGAAGTGGGGCCTGGAAAGTTAGGAGAGTCCTTAGCCGAAGAAATGCCTGAGGTAGCGTATGCTGTCAGCTCATCTGATATTCCTGATAAGTTTATTCTTTCAGATAAGGGGCGTCATATTAGTGCCTCCGGGCAGTTTGTGAGTAAAGACTTTTTTAATGTCTTTTCCTATAAACTGACGCAAGGCAACGAAAGCCAGGTGCTGGCAAATAAAAACGCCGTCGTAATCTCTGAATCTCTGGCCCAGAAGCTGTTTGGCACGACCGATGATGTTATCGGTAAAACAATAGTGTGGCAGATCCTGCATTTTAATAAACCAGTAACTGTTACAGGTGTCTTCAAAGATGTACCCTCTAACTCTTCTGATCAATTTGATTTTGTTTTGTCTTTTGAGGATTTTAAAGATATGCTGGGCAGCGGCTTGCACTGGGACAACCACAATGCTAAAACATACCTGATACTAAGAGCAGGAACAGATGCTGAACAGTTAAACCGGAAAGTTCAGGGATTCATAAAAAGCATGTTGCCCACATCTAATGTTTCCATATTTGTCAGGCCATATGCTGACAAATATCTGTATGGCAACTATGAGAATGGCTTACAGGCAGGAGGCAGAATAGAATATGTCAAGCTGTTTTCCATCATAGCGCTTTTTATACTACTAATCGCTTGCATCAACTTCATGAATCTTTCCACTGCAAAAGCAACAAGAAGGATTAAGGAAGTAGGCATTAAGAAAGCTATGGGAGCTAGTCGGCAGTCGCTTGTGATGCAATATTTGGGAGAGGCTCTGCTGATGGCTTTTGCGTCACTGGTAGTTGCTCTAATGCTGGTGGAGCTGCTGCTGTCGCCTTTTAGCCAACTTACAGGCAAGGAGCTTATACTTACATATGAGCCCTATTTTGTTGCCGTTATACTTACCATAACCATACTAACAGGAATTTTAGCAGGTAGTTACCCCGCCTTCTACCTGTCTGGGTTCAAACCTGCAACTGTGCTGCGCGGAAAGCTGGAAACATTGGGAGGGGAGCTGCTGGCGCGTAAAGGACTAGTGGTATTTCAGTTCACCCTCTCTGTTGTACTTGTGGTAGCCGTACTGGTGGTGTACAAACAGATTGAGTACGTACAAAACAAGAATTTAGGGTATAGCAATGACAACATTTTATACTTTAGCCCTGAAGGTAAAGTGCAGGAGAAACTGGAGACATTCCTTTCAGAAGCGGAAAAGGTGCCGGGTGTGGTTCTGGTTTCCAGTGGCGGAAGTATTATCAGTGATGTTGGTTCTACCATTGGACTGCACTGGCAGGGAAAAAACGTACAGGATGAAGTTGCCTTTCAAACAGTGGCTGTCAACTACAAAATGATTGAAATGTTACGTTTGCAAATAAAGGAAGGCCGCTCTTTTTCCAAAGTACTCAGCTCAGATACTGCCCATTTGATATTCAATGAAGCAGCTGTTAAGGCTATGAGTATGCGAAATCCTGTTGGTAAGGTTGTAAACTTATGGGGAGAGGATAAGAAAATAATAGGTGTGGTAAAGGATTTTCATTTTCAATCGCTACATGAGAAAGTAAAGCCCATGTTCTTCCGGCTGGAGCCGAAGTCGGCCATGAAAGTAATGGTGAAAGTAGAGGCAGGAAAAGAAAGAGAGACGATCGAAAAGCTGCAGGAGCTGTATCGGGACTTCAATCCAGGATATATTTTAAACTATAAATTTCTAAATCAGGATTATGAGGCGCTATATGCTGCTGAACAGCGTGTATCAATATTGTCAAGGTATTTTGCTGGTTTGGCAATACTAATATCCTGCCTTGGGTTGTTTGGTTTAGCTGCCTTTACGGCAGAAAAAAGGGTGAAGGAGATAGGTGTCAGGAAGGTATTGGGAGCAAGTGATTTCAGCATTGTATACCTGCTGTCCAGCGACTTTACCAAGCTTGTGCTTATCTCCATTTCGTTGGCAATGCCAATCAGTTATACGTTGGTAAAGCACTGGTTGAGTAATTTTGCTTACAGAATAGAGTTGGAACTGTGGTATTTTGTCTGTTCGGGCTTGTTGGCACTGCTCATCGCCTGGATTACAGTAGGTATGCAGGCTGTCAAAGCTGCCAGATTAAGCCCATCGCAATGCCTTAAGGATGTATAGGTAAAAAATACGCCCTGCTGATAGTATATCAAGCAGGGCGTATTTTTTTACTCAAATATTATCACTTTGTCTTTGTGCTTGCTGCGCATGTGGTTTCGAATAATCTGCTGAATGTCTTTGTTATCGTTATAGCGCTGGATGGCTCCTTTGAAGTCGTTGAGGTTGTGAGCGGTGAATGTTTCATCCACAAAACCAAAGCCGAGGTAGGTGCCATGCTCCACTACCACGACAGATTTTTCTCCCGGTTCCCGACCTTTACCTATGAGAACAAAGCTATTGTGCTCATAGGTAAATGAATCAATAGCTTCGTCTACACGCTTGTTGTACTCTTCCGGAGCTTCCTTGCCAATGCATGCACCGTTGCACTGATGAACCTGGTAATCAAAGCAGGCACCGTTCGTTTTATATAGATCGCATAGTTTCTGGCACAGGTTATACTTGGCCACTTTATGAAAGAGGAATCCTTTAGCCTTGAAGTGATTTGAAAGAGCGATTATAGGAGTCAGGCTCTCATTGTCAGCTTTATTGATCGTGCCATAACTCAGGCGTTTGTAGCCATTGCTGTCTTCGTACACAAATATACCAGTATTGAATACGCTCCGGCGCTGTTGGCGGTTATACTGCGGCTTCATTCGCTTTATCTCCGAAGACTCAAACAGCAGCGCCACAAGTTCATTTCCCATCAGCTCATAGGTAATGTCAGCAATGCTATTTTTAAAATCTAATGATTTGCGACTCTTATAATCAATGTTAAAGTGTTGGATAATCCTTTTCTTAATATTGATACTTTTACCAACATAAATTACCTCACCGGCTTCGTTGTGAAAGTAGTACACGCCCGGCACCATCGGCAGTGCATCTACCTGCTCTTTACTGATTGCCGGCGGCAAGAGCGATGTTTTGATTTCTTTCTTAAGTACCTGTGTGGTGTTTTCGGCTGCCATGTTCATATTGCCGTCTACCACAGGTCGGTTAATCTTAAGGAGTTTGTCAAACAGTAGGGCAGTAGCCTCCGCATCACCAATAGCCCGGTGGCGCTGGCTAAGCGGAATATCTATACTTTGGCAGAGCTTACCTAAACTATAAGACGGTAGCCCAGGAATAAGGGAGCGGCTTAAACGCACCGTGCAAAGCGTTTTGCGCTGAAAAGAAAAGCCAAGGTCGCCGAATTCCTTTTTCAGAAAAGAATAGTCAAACCGCACATTATGGGCTACAAATACCTTGCCTTCTGTAAACTCCACGATCTCTTTTGCTACCTCGTAAAATTTAGGTGCCTCCAGTACCATATCATCCTTTATGCCGGTCAGCTGTGTGATGAAATAGGGGATTGGGCGTTCGGGGTTGACAAGCGTATGATATTTATCGACTATCTTCTCTCCGTCATGTATAAAAATGGCAATCTCGGTGATCTTGTCCTGGTGCGGCTGTCCACCTGTTGTCTCAATGTCTACTATTGCGTACAAGTTGCTCTGGTTTAGTTGCTCACTTTCAGAGCTTGCAGTGTTCTCTGTAGCTCTATCTTCTAAACCAATATTTTTAGTAATCCGTTTCAAATCACTCTTTCTCCTTTAAAGCTGCAAATTATATTAGCATACCTGCTAGTCCTTATTATTTTTGCTGCGGAACATGCCATCCCATACTTCTGTTATAAAACTCTGCAGCTTCTTTTTATGCTTCGGCTTCTTTGGTTTCACGTCATCCACATCAGACAGCAGGAACCCTATTGGCTCCAGCGGACCATACGAATCGAAAATCACCTTTAGCATAGCAATCACAGGAAGTGCCATAATCATTCCTGCGGCACCCCAAATCTCGCCTCCAACCAACAAGGCAAGTATGGCAGCAAAAGGGTTTATACTTACTTTGGAACCCACAATATAAGGGGTGATAAAATTCCCCTCCAGAAACTGCACTACCATAAATACACCTATCACAAGTACGGCATCAATTAAATGTCCGGTAGTGGCAAGCGTAATGAGTGCGGGTAACAGAGACCCTATAAGTATACCTATATAAGGTATAATGGTAAGTATAGAGGCAAATACGCCAAAGAAGATGGCATACTTCACTCCGAGCAGCAGCAAACCTGCTGAATTCAACAGCGCAACAATAACGATCACAATCATTAGCCCTGAGATATAGCTCTGTACTACCTGCTGGATGTTTGATAAAGTGTGAACCAAGCTGCTGCGCTTATCTTTTGCAACCAACTTAAACAGGAACCTCTCGAGGTGGTCGCGGTAGTACAGAAGACAAAAAACGTAAATTGGAACAATGGTGAGGGCTGCTAAAAGACCAGTG
The DNA here is from genome assembly GCF_042678745.1 of Pontibacter rugosus. Taxonomy (NCBI): domain Bacteria; kingdom Pseudomonadati; phylum Bacteroidota; class Cytophagia; order Cytophagales; family Hymenobacteraceae; genus Pontibacter; species Pontibacter rugosus. Next base: position 5,077 of record NZ_JBHTLD010000118.1, read on the forward strand.
GTCATGGAGATGGTGCTTCCCAAAAAATTGGTTGCTACATCCTGCAAGCCATTGATAGAATTTGTAATAAGTTCGGTGCGGTTGGAGGGCACAATACCAAACTTCTCCTGTAGAAAGTCCTGCACCCGTGAAATGAGCGTTTCAAAGTTTCCCGTGATCGTATCAAGTTCGGTTGTCAGGTCCATCAGCTGGGATGATAAAAACCATACAACGAGGCTAAGTATAACCACTACAAGTACGATGCTGCTTACAATTGCTAAAGGTCTGGGTATTTTCCATTTTTCCATGTCACGGTTCAAGGGCAGTAGCAGGAGTGCAAACAAAAAGGAAAAGGCGAGTGGAACAAGTATAGACTTGAACATCTGGAGGATGTAAATCAGCAGGATTACTCCTAACAGAACAACGACCCATTTAAAATACTTCGGTAATTTTATTTCCATGTAAGCAAAGGTTGTAGGTGCACCGGGAATTGTTTACAAAAGTGCTTAAAAATAAGCAATGTAAGCTTATCAGGTTGCGTTTTATCGGCAGATATAAATACTAATAAAATTAGCTAAAACAAGGTGCTGTATTTTATCTTTAGCTGAACTTGATGCACAAATTAAGGGTTTATATAAAGAAGGACGGTATGCAAATGAATATTAGCGGCTAACTAAATTAGTATTTTGCTTCTGTTTTTACTAATTTAGCAGGAGGCAGGAACTTAACATTTGCGTCTTGTCTTTTATAATTTCTATATTTCGGATTATTATCCCATAAAACTACACTTACGCTTACATAATGGCAGAGTTAGAGCATAATTACAACGAAGACAGCATTCGGTCGCTGGAGCCACGCGAGCATATCAGGTTACGTCCGGGTATGTACATCGGTAAGCTGGGCGATGGGTCAGCTGCCGATGACGGTATTTACATTCTGGTGAAAGAGGTAATTGATAACTCCATTGACGAACACGTGATGGGTTATGGTAAAACCATTGAAATCAAAATCTCAGATCATAAAGTACAGGTGCGTGACTATGGCCGCGGTATTCCACTTGGTAAGGTAATTGACTGCGTGAGCAAGATCAACACCGGTGGTAAGTATGACAGCAAAGCCTTTCAGAAGTCGGTTGGTTTGAATGGTGTAGGTACGAAGGCGGTAAATGCCTTGTCCAGCCAGTTCAGAATCCAGTCGGTGCGGGATGGAAAATTGAAGGCGGCTGAGTTCGAAAGAGGCGTTCTTACAGAGGATTTTGAAGTAGAGGATTCCAGCCAGCGCAACGGTACGCTTACCATTTTTACGCCAGACGATACTATCTTTAAGAATTTCCGCTTTAACCCTGATTACCTGGAGAACCAGCTCTGGAACTATGTATACCTGAACGCTGGCCTTGTTATCAATTTCAACGGCAAGAAATTCTTTTCAGAAAACGGGCTGCTGGACCTTTTGCGTGATAAGGCAGATGAAGATACGCTGCGCTACCCGATCATTCACCTGAAGGCAGAAGATATTGAACTGGCCCTTTCGCATGGCAACGACTATGGCGAAGAGTATTATTCTTTCGTGAATGGCCAGTATACGACTATGGGTGGTACGCACCTTGCTGCTTTCCGCGAGGCTGTTGTGAAAACGGTCCGTGATTTTTATAAAAAGGATTTTGATGCAGCTGATGTCCGGGGCTCTATTTTAGGAGCTATCTCTATCCGTGTGCAGGAGCCGGTATTTGAGTCGCAGACTAAGACTAAGCTCGGCTCTATAGAAATGGGGCCTGATGGTCCTGCCGTTCGTGCCTTTATCAATGATTTTGTGAAGGAGCATTTGGATAACTACCTGCACAAGAACCCGGCTACTGCCGATGCGCTGCTGAAGCGCATTATGCAAAGCGAGCGGGAGCGTAAGGATATGGCAGGAGTAAAAAAGCTGGCAAACCAACGCGCCAAGAAAGCTAACCTGCACAACAGAAAACTGCGTGATTGCCGCCTGCACTTTAATGAAGATAAAGGTGAGAAATCGCTGCTTTCAACCCTCTTTATTACAGAGGGAGACTCTGCAAGTGGTTCAATTACGAAGTCCCGTAATGTGGACAGTGAAGCAGTGTTCAGCTTACGCGGTAAGCCTCTTAACTGCTTTGGCCTAAAGAAGAAGGTGGTGTATGAAAACGAGGAGTTCAACCTGCTACAGCATGCCCTTAATATAGAAGAGGGGCTAGAAGGCTTGCGCTACAACCGTGTTGTCATCGCAACGGATGCTGACGTAGACGGAATGCATATTCGCCTCTTGCTTCTCACATTTTTCCTGCAGTTTTTCCCGGATTTGGTGCGCAATGGCCACGTGTTTATACTTGAAACGCCCCTGTTCCGTGTCCGCAACAAGAAGGAGACTATTTATTGCTACAACGAATCTGAAAAGCAGGAAGCCATTAGTAAATTAGGAAAGCGTCCTGAAATTACCCGATTTAAAGGTCTAGGAGAGATATCACCGGATGAGTTTGGTAAATTCATTGGCGACAACATAAAATTAAAGCCCGTTATCCTGCACAAGGATACTACCATTCAGAAGATGCTAAGCTATTACATGGGCAAGAATACGCCTGATCGTCAGCAGTTCATCATCGACAACCTGAAGTTTGAGAAAGATATAGTAGAAGAGATTTATGCATAACGAAGAATTGAATAACGAAGAGTTACAACACGACGATGAGCTGGAGGTAGAATTTACAGATGGAGCGGAAGAAACAATCCATAATGTAACGCCTGTCTCTGGTCTGTACGAAACCTGGTTCCTCGATTATGCTTCTTATGTGATTCTGGAGCGTGCGGTGCCAGCCATTGAAGATGGCCTGAAGCCTGTGCAGCGTCGTATCCTGCATGCTATGCGGGAAATGGATGACGGCCGCTTTAACAAGGTGGCGAATGTCATTGGCCAGACCATGCAGTACCACCCGCACGGTGATGCCTCTATTGGAGATGCCATGGTAAACTTGGGCCAGAAAGATTTACTCATTGAAACCCAGGGAAACTGGGGAGATGTGCGCACTGGAGACAGTGCAGCGGCACCCCGTTACATTGAGGCCCGCCTGTCTAAGTTTGCCTTGGATGTGGTATTTAATCCGCAGACGACACAGTGGCAATTAAGCTACGATGGCCGTAAAAACGAACCGATAACACTACCTGTTAAATTCCCGCTTTTGCTTGCGCAAGGTGTAGAGGGTATTGCCGTAGGTTTATCGACCAAAATCATGCCGCACAACTTCAAGGAGCTGATCAAAGGCTCTATTGATGTGCTGAAGGGCCGTAGCACTAACCTGCTACCAGACTTCCTGACAGGTGGACAGGTAGATGTGACCAACTACAACGGAGGGCAGCGCGGCGGCAGAATACGCGTACGCGCCACGATTGAGAAGGTAGATAAAACCATGCTCGTGATCAAGGACGTGCCGTATGGTACCACCACTACGGGTTTGATGGAGTCTATTGTAAAGGCCAGTGAGAACAACAAGATAAAAATCAAAAAGGTAGTAGACAACACGGCGGCCCATGTAGAGATACAAGTGCAACTGCCGCCAGGGGTTTCGCCTGACCTTACGATTGATGCGCTATATGCCTTTACTGATTGCGAGGTAGCTATTTCTCCGAATGCCTGTGTTATCATTAATGATAAGCCACACTTTCAGGATGTAAACGAACTGTTGCGCATCTCTACTTTTAAAACGGTAGACCTGCTGAAGCGTGAGCTGGAAATTAGAAAAGGTGAGCTTGAGGATAAATGGCATTATTCGTCGCTTGAGAAAATCTTTATTGAAAACCGCATCTACCGCGATATAGAAGAGTGTGAAACCTGGGAAGCGGTTTTAAATGCCATCGACAGAGGGTTAGACCCTTACAAGCACCTGCTGCGCCGCGATGTGACAGAGGATGATATCATTCGTCTGACTGAAATAAAGATCAAGCGTATCTCTAAGTATGACTCCTTCAAAGCTGATGAGTACATCAATAAACTTGAGGAGGAGATGGCCGAGGTGGATGAGAATCTGGCCAACCTGATTCGCTATGCCATTGCTTATTTTGAAGGGCTGTTGAAGAAGTATGGGCAAGGCAAGGATCGCCGCACGCAGATAAAAACCTTTGATGTAATCAATGCACAAAACGTTGCTATCGCAAACCAGAAACTGTACATGAACGCCAAGGACGGCTTTATTGGAACTGGTCTCCGCAAAGATGAATTTGTTTGTGACTGCTCTGATATGGACGACATCATCGTGTTCCGCAAGGACGGTAAGTTTATGGTAACAAAGGTGGCAGAGAAGACCTTTGTGGGCAAAGACATCATCATGGCTGGCGTTTACAATAAAAACGACGAGCACATGGTATACAACATGATTTACCTGGATGGTAAATCCGGCGTGTCGTATGCCAAGCGTTTTGCAGTGAAATCTATCACGCGCGATAAAGAATACGATCTCACGAAAGGGGAGAAAGGCTCTAAAGTACATTACCTCACGGCCAATCCAAACTCTGAATCGGAAGTAGTGAGTATTACGCTTGCACCGAACGCATCTGCACGCATTAAAGCGTTTGATTATGACTTTGCCGAATTGATGATTAAAGGCAAAGGCTCCAACGGCAATATTGTAACCAAATACCCTGTAAAGAAGGTGGTGCAGAAGAGCCTTGGAGAATCTACCTTAGGTGGTCGCGAAATTTACTACGACGAAGTGATCGGCAGGCTGAACACAGAAGGTCGTGGGCGCTATTTAGGATCTTTCAACACAGATGATTCTATTTTAGCAGTTTATGAAGACGGAACATACGAATTGACTTCGTTTGACCTGGCCAATCATTATACTGTTGAGAAGCTGAAAGTGCTACAGAAATTTGATCCTGAGTTAGTCGTTTCAACTATTTATTACGAAGGAGAAAATAAACTATACTATGTCAAGCGTTTCAAAATAGAAACAACTACAATCGGTAAGCGTTTTGCCTTTATTCCTGAAACAAAGAACTCTAAACTAGAGGCAGTATCTACACACCCTGAGCCGTTGGCTACGATTAAGTTTAAACGCAGCCTTCGCGGTGAACGTGAGACAGAGAAGCTGTTGCTTAATGAGTTTATTGATGTGAAAGGCTGGAAAGCACTTGGTAATAAATTAAACTACTTTAAAATATATGAAGTAGAGGTGCCTAAGATGCAGGAAGTGGAGCAACCGGAGGAGGATAAGCAAAAAGCCAGGAAAGCTGCTAAAAAAGAACCTGCCACTCTTCCTGCCCAGTTAAAGGAATTAGCTGACGAGGCAGCTAAGGTAAGCGGAAGCCAACATCCTGATACTGATTACGTAGAGTCAGACATAGACGATAGTGAAGAAAAAGAAGCTTTGAAGAAAAGAAAGCAGCTCGACCTGTTTTAGATTTCTTCCGGTAGCACTTGCTAAAGTCTATGATAAAACGTAGATTGTAGGGAAGGAAATGCTATATGAAGAGATTTTGTACTAGAATTCTGGTAGGTTGTATGCTTTGTGCAGGGTTACCAGCTGTTGTTATGGCAGAAGGTGGCGGTGTATCTGGTAAAGAACTGATGCAGCGTGCTGAGCAGCTCCTGATAGACTATAAAGAGAGTGAGGCTTTATTGCTTTATGAGCAGGTAATTTCAGAGTCGCCTGATAATTTTGAAGCCTTGTGTAAAGCGAGTATTCTACATTGCCGCATCGGTGATCGTTTTTCTGATGAAACCAGTAAAGCAAAGCACCTCCTTAAGGCAAAGGAATATGCTGGCCGTGCTTATGAAATGCAACCAGAAGAAGCTGAAGCCAATTATGCTATGGCATTATCTATAGGCACCAGTGCAATGGCCGCAGGGGCAAAGCAGCGGTTGCAAGGTATACACCAGGCAAAGGATTTTGTGGATGCAGCTTTATCCCGCAATCCGCAGCATGCGGGCGCATGGTATTTGCTGGGGCGCTGGCATTTTAAAATGGCTAATTTGAACCTGGCTGAAAAGGCTGCTTCCAGTTTCTTTTTTGGCGGCGTATGTGGAGAGGCTACAAATGAGAAAGCTGCCCAAGCTATTGAGCAGGCGCTTATCTATGATCCGAATAATATTCGCTATTACTTTGATTTAGCCAGTATTTATGATGAAATGAAGAACACGTCTGCCTGTGTGAGAACCTTACAAAATGCTCAGGCAATTAACTCTCGAACAAAAGAGGAGCTGGAGTTAAGCAGGCGATGCAATATTATGTTACAGGAAAAACTAAAGATTTAATCTGTATTTAATAGTTATCAAAAGCCTGCTACTTAGTTTGTAGCAGGCTTTTTGTTTTAGGCACCCAGGATAAGTTATCTTCCTAATTAGCCAAAATGTTTTAATTTAGCGCAGGCAAGTATAAATTCATTTTGCAGAAGTATTAATAGAACCGATAATGGTGCGTTTTTCCAGATTGTTGCTGTTAGCTTTGTCGGTTACATGTAGTGCCTGTACCCTAGATGAGGGAGACAGAGAGAAAATGGTAAACCTGCAGGAGGTAAAAAATGACCCGGAGGTGCAATTAACTAATCTAAACGCTGCGATCGAAAGGTCAGGGCGGGATGGGAGCTTATATGCACGACGTGCGGTGGCGCTGCTAAGAATAGGAATGCTTGAGCAGGCGCTGCAGGATGCAGAAGAGGCAGTGAAGTTAACGAAGAACGAACCTTCAACGCTGTTTGTGAAAGCACAGGTGCTACGTGCCCTGGGCAAAGCCGATGAGGCATTGCCGTTGGCGCTGCAAGCAGAACGGAACTCATATCAGACGGCGTCTCTGTTTGTTTTATTAGGTGAGTTATACTTAAGCCGGCATGAATATGAGCAGGCAAAGCAGTATATCCAAAAGGCCCAGGACTTAGCTCCAACAGATGAGTTTGCCTATTATTATAAGGGTAGAGTACAGGAGGCAACCGGCGATACATTAAAGTCTATACAGAATTATAGAAATGCCTTAGCGCAAGCCCCTGATTTTATGGAACCCAAGCGTGAGCTGGCAGCCATACTTATAGCAAAGGAAGATTACGCTGCCGCAAAACCATACTTGCTTTCAGCACAGAAAGTAGCACCGGAAGATGCGAAGCTATGGTTTAACCATGGCTTACTATATCAGGCAGAGCGAAAACAAGATAGTGCTGTCGTTGCTTTCAATAAGGCATTAAGTATAAATGATACGATTTCTGGAGCTCATTATCGGGTGGGTTTATACCAGCATGGGCTCGGAAATAATGAGGAGGCCGTCCTTCATTTACAGAAAGCATATAATACTTATAAAAACAAACCAGATTATCTGAGTAAACTGGCGAGTGCTTACGAGCGGACAGGGCAGTTCAGTAGTGCCCTTATAACTTACCAGCGCCTGATCGCAGTAGAGCCACGATACACTTATGCGTATCAGGCTGTTGCCAGATTAAAGTATAAATTAGCAAAACCACAACCTGATAGTGCAGCTGTACGCCTACAGGATTATTAGAAACATATACCACTATGATCAACATCACACTGCCAGATGGCTCTGTACGCCAATACCAAGAGGGCGTAACTAGCTACGAGATTGCACAGAGCATAAGCGAAGGCTTAGCGCGTAATGTGTTAGCTGCCAAAGTTAACGGCGCCGTATGGGATTCCACACGCCCTATAAACGAAGATGCCACGGTACAGCTGCTCACCTGGAATGATGACGAAGGCAAAAATGCTTTCTGGCACTCTTCTGCCCACTTACTGGCAGAAGCTTTAGAGGATTTATATCCGGATGTAAAGTTCGGCATAGGGCCTCCTGTAGAAAACGGTTTTTACTATGATGTAGACTTAGGGGAGCATCACCTGTCGCAGGAGGATATTGCCAAGCTCGAGCAGAAGATGCTGGAACTGGCACGCCAGAAAAATGAGTTTAAGCGCAGCGAAGTATCAAAAGCTGATGCGATAGAGTATTTCACCAAGAAAGGTGATGAGTATAAACTAGATCTTATCAAAGACCTGGCTGATGGCTCTATCACTTTTTATGAGCAAGGAAAGTTTGTTGACCTTTGTCGTGGGCCGCATATCCCCAATACAGGGTTTATAAAGGCTGCTAAGATCATGAACATTGCCGGTGCCTACTGGCGTGGAGATGAGAAGAATAAGCAGCTGACGCGTATCTATGGTGTTACGTTTCCTAAACAGAAAGAGCTGACCGAGCACCTGGAGCGTCTGGAAGAAGCTAAGAAAAGAGACCATCGTAAGTTAGGGAAAGAGCTGGAGCTATTTGCTTTTTCTGAAAAAGTAGGCATGGGTTTACCACTGTGGTTGCCAAAAGGCACCCTGCTGCGTGAGCGCCTGGAACAGTTCATGCGTAAAGCGCAAATGCGTGCTGGATACCAGCCGGTAGTAACGCCGCATATCGGCAGCAAGGAGCTATATGTGACATCTGGCCACTATGAGAAGTATGGAGCGGATTCGTTCCAGCCCATCAGAACGCCAAACGAAGGGGAGGAGTTCTTTCTTAAGCCAATGAACTGCCCGCACCACTGCGAGATATATAAAGTACGCCCACGTTCTTACAAGGAGCTACCAGTGCGTCTGGCTGAATTCGGAACAGTTTATCGTTATGAACAAAGCGGTGAGTTGCATGGTTTAACACGTGTTCGTGGCTTTACACAGGATGATGCACATATTTTTTGCCGGCCTGACCAGGTGAAGGATGAGTTCCTGAAAGTAATTGACTTGGTATTATATGTATTCCAGGCCTTAGGCTTTGAAGATTATACTGCGCAGATTTCATTGCGCGACCCGGAGAACAAGGCTAAATATATCGGCGCAGATGAAGCTTGGGATAAAGCAGAGCGAGCGATTATAGAAGCAGCGGCAGAGAAAGGCCTTTCGACTGTAACCGAATTGGGAGAGGCTGCGTTTTACGGACCTAAGCTCGACTTTATGGTGAAGGATGCCCTTGGCCGTAAATGGCAGTTAGGAACTATTCAGGTGGACTATCAGTTGCCAGAACGCTTCCAGCTGGAATATATTGGTGCTGATAACCAAAAGCACCGCCCGGTTATGATACACCGTGCACCGTTTGGCTCGCTTGAGCGCTTTGTTGCTGTGCTGATAGAGCACTGTGGTGGTAACTTCCCGCTGTGGCTGAGCCCTGAGCAGTTCGCCATACTTCCGATTTCTGAGAAGTACCATGACTTTGCACAGCAGGTGTATGATAGCCTGCAGCTGGAGGATATACGTGGTTTTGTAGATAACCGTGACGAGAAAATTGGTCGTAAGATACGTGATGCGGAAGTGCGCAAGGTGCCCTTCATGCTAATTGTGGGAGAGAAGGAGCAGGAAAATGGTGCTGTTTCTGTTCGCAAACATGGAGAAGGAGATCTCGGCACTATGACTGTGGAAGAATTTAAAACCTTCTTTCAAAGCAAAGTAGCCGAAATGCTGAACAAATAAGGAAAGTAATTTTCTTTTTGATATAAAATTTGCGATATTCGCAACTTAATTGTGGAAACTAAACTAAGGAGGCCCAAACTATAGCTACTACTAACAGGCGCTACATCCCACGCGGAAAGGTGGAAGAGCCATACAAAGTCAACGATAAAATAACTGCCCGAGAAATCAGGCTGGTAGGTGACAATGTTGAGCAAGGGGTATACTCAACCAGAGATGCTCAAAAAATAGCCAATGAGCAGAATCTTGACTTGGTCGAGATTTCGCCAACTGCTACTCCACCGGTTTGCCGGGTCATCGACTATTCTAAGTTCAAGTACGAGCAGAAGAAGAAGACCAGGGAATTGAAGGCCAAACAACAGAAGGTTGTGATCAAAGAGATTCGATTTGGTCCCAACACCGATGACCATGACTTTGAGTTTAAACTCAAACATGCCAAAGGTTTCCTTGAGAGTGGCTATAAGATCAAATCTTATGTACACTTTGTAGGTAGATCTATCGTGTTTAAAGAACGTGGTGAGATTCTGTTGCTTAAGTTTGCACAGGCATTGGAGGAGATCGCTAAGGTTGAGCAGTTGCCGAAGCTGGAAGGAAAACGCATGTTCCTCATCCTGTCACCTAAGAATGCTCCTGTAAAGAAGTAATTTGTTAAATTAATTTAATACTCATGCCAAAAGTAAAAACCAAATCTGGTGCAAAGAAGCGTTTTACTTTAACAGGTACTGGTAAAATTAAGCGTAAGCACGCTTTTAAGAGCCACATCCTGACTAAGAAAACGACAAAGCAAAAGCGTAATTTGACGCATACTGGCCTTGTTAGCAAAGCTGACGAAGGAAACGTTAAATTCATGCTTAAAATCTAATTCTACGAAAGAATTAGTTTAGGTTAATTTTAGTACGAACCCGGTGCCTGGTCTTTAGAAAGATTTTTTAGAATCACCAGTTGCCAAAACTTTAAAGAAATGCCAAGATCAGTCAATGTCGTAGCAGCACGACACAGAAGAAAGAAAATGATGAAAATGGCCAAAGGTTACTTTGGCCGTCGCAAGAACGTTTGGACTGTTGCGAAAAACGCAATAGAAAAAGGTTTAGTTTATGCCTACCGTGATAGAAAAGCTAAGAAGAGAGACTTCAGAGCCTTGTGGATTCAGCGTATCAACGCAGGAGCACGTGAGCACGGTTTATCTTACTCTGCATTAATGGGTGCCCTTAAAAAGGCTAACATCGACCTGAACCGCAAAGTACTTGCTGACCTGGCGATGAACCATCCAGAGGCTTTCAAAACCATCGTTGATAAAGTAAAGTAATTTACTTTTAAATATATTACAGAGGGGCTTAGCAATTGCTAAGCCCCTTTTTT
>NZ_JBHTLD010000119.1:0-15691 GCF_042678745.1 Pontibacter rugosus
CCACAACTTAACGAACCGCTGTATGCGAGACCCGCTTGTACAGTGGTGTGAGAGGCGCACCTCGTCAGCTAACGCTGGCGGGGCCGTCTACTCGATTGGCACTCTGTTATTTTTTCAGTAGTACTATAGCCAAAGCTGTTATAGCCAAGCCTAAAGCAATATATGAAGTTATATCAAACTCTTTATCAGTTGACTGAGCTGTGAGATGGCTACTGTTGCTGCTTTTATAAGCGGTTAACATTGCATATTCACTCATCCAGTTCTTCAGAAAGACAGGCAGCATTTCCATTTCCTGATTTTTGATAAACCTCTCCTGTTCTTCCTTGTATTTCACCATTGCTGCACTGTCTGACCTGATAGATGGGCTTGGTGGTGGCAGCACATATGGAAGGTTATTAGACAGAGGATGGGTTACGCTCCTGGAGAGGCTACTCATATCTCTCAATAGTGCGCCTTGTTCGGTATCATCATACTTTGAGTAGACTATCCAGACACCTTCACTTGGAGGCAGATAGCACTTATCACGATACGTGCTATGAATTGTGTCAGATGCTATATCCCCTTTGAAAACGTCTATAACCCTCATACTGTAGTTGAAGCCATCTGAAGCGATAACTTCTCCCAGAAAAATCACTTCACTCTTCCTTATTTCCCGTTGGACTGTCTTCACACTCCAGTCGGTCCATTTTTGACCAGGGCAACTGTTAGCCAGTGCCAAGTGACATGAAAGCATCCCACCAACTATCAGTAAAACTTTCTTTCTATGTTTCATAATTGGTGCCAACTATTGTATATAAGGAACTATTCCGGTTATTAGCCTTATTTGGAGGATAAACGGAATCGGACTAACGAATATACTATATAATAATAGTATTATAAACTACTTGCTCAATTCCTGTTCTTACTGAAGTACATAAATCCATAATCTCGCTGTGGGAGTATGTAAATCAAAACCAACTCTAATGAACAGACTGCTCCTTATCATACTTTTCTTTGCTACTGCTTTTGTTTCCTGCAAAGACGACTCTCCATCTCCTGACACCTCGCAGCAACCCACTGGCTCTGAACACAAATATACTTACCTGGCACTTGGCGACTCTTACACCATAGGCGAGAGCGTACCGGCAGCTGACCAATGGGGGGGGCAACTGGCAGGTTTATTGAGAGCTGACGGCGTGGATGTTGCCAATCCTGTTACCATTGCCCGCACTGGCTGGACCACCAGCGAACTAGCATCTGCTGTGGCAACGGCCAAGCTTCAGCCTGACTTTGACATAGTATCACTGCTAATTGGTGTGAATAATCAATACAGAGGGCAAAGTATTTCCACCTATAGAGAGGAGTTTAAGGCGCTGCTGCAAACATCTGTACGCTTAGCAAAAGGAAGACCAGGCAATGTACTGGTGCTTTCTATTCCGGATTGGGGTGCCACTCCCTTTGCAGCTAATCAAAACCGTGCGCGTATCTCGGAGGAGATAGATGCCTTCAATGCAGTAGCAAAGGAAGAAGCTCAATTGGCAGGAGTTACCTTCATCAACATAACTCCTTTAACCCGTGAGGTGTCTATCAAGCAGGAATATCTGGCAAATGATGGCCTGCATTACTCAGGCAAAATGTATAAGGAGTGGGCGCAACTGGCACTTCCCGAAGCAAAGGAAATTCTAAAGTAGCGAACGCCTTGCCAATTGGTTTTGTCGGCAAATCGGGATAAGTTTATACCTTAACCCACACCCTATGAAATACACCATGCCACATTGGGCTTTTCTGTTGCTGTCGTTCTTCAGCCTTCAGGCCTGCTCTTCTTCTAAGCCCGCCGTTGCTGTAGAAAAGGCAACAGCAACGCCTCGCATCTTAGTGTTCTCCAAAACCAACGGCTTTCGGCATGAATCTATACCTGCGGGCAAAGCTGCTTTACAGCAGTTGGGGCTGTCGCACCAGGTGCAGGTAGACACCACCGAAGACGCAACACTATTTGTAACAGACTCGCTGCAGCAGTATGATGCGGTGGTGTTCCTGAGCACAACGATGGACGTGCTGGACGCAACGCAGCAGCTAGCTTTTGAGGAATATATCAGGGGTGGGGGAGGCTATGTGGGCGTACATGCAGCCGCAGACACAGAGTATGACTGGCCATGGTATAACAAATTGGTAGGTGCCTACTTCTCCAGCCATCCGCAGGTACAAAAGGCACAGATTCAGGTACTAGATAAAAATCATGCTGCTACAGCCCATCTGCCGGACGTATGGGAGCGGGAGGATGAATGGTATAATTTCAAAAGTATGAATCCTGAGGTAAAGGTGCTGGCTAATTTAGATGAGAAAAGCTATACAGGAGGCGAGAACGGAGAGAAACACCCTATTGCCTGGTATCACTCCTACGATGGCGGCCGCGCCTTTTACACCGCACTAGGGCACACCAGCGAGAGTTACAGCGACTCGCTTTTTCTGAAGCACTTATGGGGTGGTATAAGTTATGCCATAGGTGAGGGAGAATAGCTTATACAAGTGTAACGTGCAGGCGCAAGGTCAATAGATCGCGCCTGCACGTTACACAATAGCTCAGAATTTACCTCTTAAGGTAAGTACTACATTTCTGCCAGGAGCACTGATGCCGGAGGCAAACACGCGGTAGTATCTATTGGTGATGTTTTCCAGTGCTGCCTGAAACTGTAGCTGGGGAGTTACCTGGTAAGCGGTTCGCAGGTTGAGCGTGTGCCAGGCTGGCATACCTTGTGGAGTAGCGTACTGTAAGTTGTCTTCACCGCTCGGGCTGTAGTCTTTCAGTGATTTTTTTCCGTTGTATAAGATAAAGAATTCGGCACGTAAGCGCTTTAGCTGGAGGTTTATACTTGTCCGGCCAAAGAGCGGCGGCACGTGGTCGAGCGGAATATCACCCTCCTTTTGCTTCACCCGGCCATAGGTATAGTTAAGCGATGAGCTGAGGCTAAGGTAGTCTGTAATATCGGCTTGAAGCGTAGTGCTGTAACCATAGAGAAGTGCTTTGCCGGCGTTCACGTTGGCTGTTACCCGGCTCATTTCTCCTTCATAAAGGATGGAGTCGTTTCCGTTCAGGTTAAAGTTTTGTACTGTAATGGCATCACGGTACCAGGTGCGGTAGCCTACCACCTCCAGGTGCAGACGCTCCGCAATGCTTTTAGATGCACTTAGCTCCAGGTTATAGGTATACTCAGGTCCAAGCGCAGGATTCGGTACAATAACATTGCCTGGTGAGGAGTCGAATACCTTACTTAAATCATCTACGTTGGGAGCCCGGAAACCTGTGGAGCCAAGTATAGCAAAGCGCCAGCCATTGCCCGGCAGTATTACTGCCCCTACATTACCCGACAGTGCATGGTGCCGCTGCTGCACCTCGTTTTGCAGGAACGGGAAGTATGTTTTATCATCAAATGTTGCATCCAGCCCTACATAGCTATAGCGTAGGCCCTGGCTCAGCACCAGCCACGGTTGCACATCCCAGGTGTGGGTTAGGTAAGCTGCAGCACTGTGCATGCTGGAGCCGCCATCCGGGTAACGAGAGCTTTGCTGCCTGCGAGCACCATTCGTAACGTTCTCTTCATCGGCTTCTGACTGCACGCCATTATAGCTAGTTTCCAGCCCATACTGGAGGCGGTGCATGTTCAGCTTTTTTGTGAAATCAGTGTTTATACTATACACCCACACCTGCTCTGTCTGGTGCGATAGCCAGTCTTTACCAAAACGACGGTTATGGCGGCTCTCCTCCAGGCGCTGTACAGCTGCAACAGCACGAACTTCATCATACAGTACTTTAGGTGCAGTTGAGGCGATGGTATAGGAAGCCAGTAAGCGCTCTTGCGGCCCATAATACCAGGCTGCATACTTAAGCTGTCCTCCCGAAAATTCAGTTAGGCGGTCGTAGCGCGGCACATCGGTACTGGTGCTCAGTTGCAGGTTTAAGGTATGGCTTAGATGTTCTGATGGCTGATAGCGGAGCTTTTGCAGCAGGTCGTATTGGGTGTAGCCGGTAGGGCGCTGCACGTTGGGCTCAGGGTTGAGCAACATGGTGTCCTGGCCGGCGGCCGTTTTGGCAGCATAGTAGTTGCGGATACCGAGTTCTCCATACTTGTCGCTGCGGTTGCCGCCCTGGCGCTGGTTGCCAAAATCAGACACCGTTATACTGGTAAGGCTAGCCCACTTACGGCTACCATAGTTTACTTGCACGTGCGCCGTCTTTTCGTTAGGAGCGGAGGCATAACGGGTAAAGGCACTTCCGCTTAAAGTGTTACCTTCGGTGTTTGTAGCAAGTTGCGGCTGCAACGTGTGGAAGTGTAGAACGCCACCCAAAGCATCAGAACCATAAATAACAGAGCTTGGCCCGAAAATAACCTCAGCCCGCTCCAGTATACTGTTATCCAAAGATATCACGTTTTGCAAGTGGCCTCCGCGGTATATGGCATTGTTCATGCGCACACCGTCAACCACTAACAGCACCTTGTTAGCTTCAAAACCCCGTAAAATAGGGCTGCCCCCGCCCATCTGGCTTTTCTGCACCAGTACCTTCCCTGTTTGCTGTAAGACCTCTGCGGTGGTAGGCTGGCTTATAAAACTAAGCTCGCGCCGACTAATCAGTTCCACCTGCTGTGGCGCAAACTGCTTTTCCTGCGCAAACTTACCCGCTGATACAATTACCTCCCGCAGGCCATGGCTTTGCTGTGTTAAGGTCACCTCGTATTGCTGCTGTTGTAGTTGAGCAGTACTTATACTTTTAGGCTGGTAGCCGATGTAGTTAAAATGAAGTATGGCTCCCGGAGAGAGTAACGCACTTCCATCAGCCTTTCCTTTAGCATCTGTCAGCGTTTCTCCTGCCTCAGATGTTACAGCTACACCAGCCAAAGGCTCCAGCGTAGTTTTATCCAGCACTTTTATACTTTGGGCTGCACCAAAATGGCAGAAAAGAAGCAGGAGTGGCAGTAGAAGTTTCTTCATTAGTTGAGATGGTAGCTGTGGGATGTTAGAGGTTAGACTAAAACTGATGGCTACTGTTTAAGTGGCATGTGCAATAAATTCTCCTGCTGGCAGAATCTATGTCTGGCATCTGAAGTTTAGTACCTAAAAGCTTACTTTTTAAGTTTCCTGATTTGCCTCGGAAAGAACCAGAGGCTCACGCCTGTCAGGGTAAGTATAAGCAACCCTAATCCGAGCACATTCATACTAACCAGCTTAAAGCCATCGCTTATAATGGAGCCGTCATGTATATGTTCTATCCAGTCGGAGTGGCGACGTGCAACCGAGAGAATTTTGCCTGTGCTACCGTCTAGCTGTACTTCCCAATATCCTTCCGAAAAAAGGACTTTCACGCTTCCTTTGTCCGGCCGGGCCTCCAGACGGTCGATAGCGTTGTTCTGAATTTGTTGAGCAGAATCAAGGGCGGCAGTAGCCATAGAGGCCATTGTAGCTAACGGAATCCATTGTGTTAAATCAGTGGTGGCTCCTTTTTGGGTAGGTGGCTGCAGCAGGTCAACATCTTTCTTCCACCCCAGCAACAAACCAGTTATACTACTAATGAGCAGGAACACCCCTAACCCCAGCCCCAGATAGCGATGGTACACGCGGTAATTGCGCAGCATGCTTGCGAGGCGGTGTATCTTTCCTTTAGGCTTTTGGGTGGTACTCAAGTGTAGTTGCTTCTTATAATGGATGACCGGCAAGTGGTTCAGCATGTCAATATCTTATAAATGAGGCATTTTTCCAATTACAGGTGTGGTTGTGGCTTAAATTATTGTTGTAACAAGCACTATTTGTTGAAAATCAAAAAGAGAAAAAGCAACCTTTAGCCCCTGTTTGTGCTCTTCAATTAGAAAGCCTTAACAAAATAAAGTATGATGAACTATGTAATTGTCCTGTTAGGCGTGCTGTTGCTGGGGCAGTGTCACCAAGATGCGCTGCCGGAAGATCAGGCCCAGGAACCAGGTTTCGGAACAGCTTTTCTTCTGCAAAAGGGTGAGGAAGTGAAGGTAAGCGGTGAGGCCGCCGGTACATTAACGCTACAACTTGCCAGCCTGGCTGATTCGCGTTGCCCGAAGGATGTGGTGTGCGTTTGGCTGGGCAATGCTACAGTTGTGCTGAATGTCTCTGACGCAGATGGGCAAAGCCAGCAAGTTTCCTTCTGCATTGGTGACTGCCGCCCTGACCCTGTGCGGAATAAGCACAAAGTGCAAGTTATGCTCGGTAAGCAAGCCTATGATATAACGCTTCTAGAGGTGCTGCCTGTGCCAAACGCAGAAAGCAACGAGACAGCCAAGGAAGTGAAGGTGCTGGTGGAGCTTGTTTAAAAACCTATTTGCTATGATACCAACTTTAATGTTGCTGCCCCTCATTGTAATGGGTATCTTTATTTCTGTACCCGCTCCAAAGCCGGTGCAAGTGGGGCAGGTAT
This sequence comes from Pontibacter rugosus, assembly GCF_042678745.1. Classification (NCBI taxonomy): domain Bacteria; kingdom Pseudomonadati; phylum Bacteroidota; class Cytophagia; order Cytophagales; family Hymenobacteraceae; genus Pontibacter; species Pontibacter rugosus. Next base: position 6,416 of record NZ_JBHTLD010000119.1, read on the forward strand.
TTAGCCTGAATATAGGGGAGGAGGTTCAGCTGTCTGACAGCCTTTCCGGTCTCATCACCTCCTTAAAACTCAACGCAGTAAACGATAACCGCTGTCCCACGGATGTGCATTGCATACAGGCTGGAGAAGTAACAGTTAAGCTGGAAGTGGCAGGTGCGGCTACAAAACTGATGGAAATAAGTAAAACAGCGGCCTTTTATTTAACAAATGACAGTACCAGCAAGTATAATCCTGCTGCTGTTTTGGCTCCTGGCTATGAGTTAGTGCTATTGCAAGCCTTCCCTTACCCTGAAGTTAAATCTGGTGCGCGTGCTACTGCTGTACAGCTGCGTGTGCAGCCCATCAAAATTATCTAAGCCTACTACCAAAGTCAGTTGTAATGAAATACATTTTAGCTTTGCTATTTCTGCTGCTGCCGTTTATGCTGCAGGCACAAACTATTAAACTTCAAGGTAAAGTACTGGCTAAAGCAAGTGGACAGGAGTTGCCTTACATTAACATTGGTATCCGAAACAAGAACATCGGCACAGCATCAGACGAAAAGGGTAACTTTATACTTGTGTTACCCAAAGAGCGGCAGCAGGATACGCTTACTTTCTCGGCCATTGGCTATAAAGAACTTTCGGTGCCGGTGCGGCAACTGGAAACTCAAAAGCAGCCGCTGGCGATAACGCTTGAGGAGCGTGAAAATACCCTGCAGGAGGTAATCGTACAGAATAGAAAGTTAAAAATAAAGAAGTTAGGCATAACAGGCAGGCTGCCGATAGTTTGGGGTGCACCTGAAAACAGAGACAGTAAAGACATCTATGAGTTTGCCAATTTTATCCAGGTAAAAGGGAAGTCCACAGAATTGCTCTCAGCTCATTTCTATGTGGCAAGTGAGAAACTCGATTCAGCTTTGTTTCGCATCAACCTTTACAAGAGCAGCAATGGGCTGCCAGATGAACGCCTGGTACAAAAAAGTATTCTAAAGCGCTTGCCTGCCAAAGCGGGTTGGGTAAGTATAGACCTGCAGCCATTTGACATTTATACTGATGAAGACTTCTTTCTTGGAATAGAATATTTACCAGGCTCAGGAGTAGACAGGTTGGCAGTGCTTTTAGGTGCTAAATTGGGCGGCAGCAGCTACTCCCGCGAAGCAAGCCTCGGTACCTGGAAGAAATTTTCAGGTGCCAGCCTAAGTGGCTATGTAACGGTAAGGCAGTAACTCGTAAGTGCTGAGTCTCGGGTTCTGAGTGCTGGGTTGCAGGAGGTGTTTAATTTAGCTGGCGCGGCACGTGCTTCCAACCACCCCAGCCCCTCCTTGTCTAAGGAGGGGAGTTTCTGTTACTGCTTAGGCTGGAGTATAAGCGTTGTAGTTGCGGCTGATCAGGAAACCCACCCCTGACCCCTCCGAGGAGGGGAATTTACCTCTCCCCAACCCTCTCCTAAAAACAGGAGAGGGAGCCTGTAGTTGCTCCTCCTCAAGTATAAGTTTCATAGCCAAGGGTATCGCTCGGACAGGTCACGACCTGTCCCTGCAGAACTTTGGAGGGGCTAAGTTAACTTGTGTATTTGAGCTGATCCCAGTCTTTCCGTTGAGCGCCTTGTAGGTTTCCGGTGCCGCGTGAGCGGCAGCCGTTAGGCAGGAAAGATACACAGCGCGATGCGGGAAGACGAGCCCTCGCGGGCTTGAGCGCTCCAAAGTATGAGGTGAAATGTTTGGTGTTTGGGAGCTGGAGGATAAGCCATGGCTAGTAAGTATAGCTTGTTCGGAGATGCAGCAAACAGCGGCAATGCAAGTATGGCTGCAACAAGTATAGCCTCCGCTATGCAAGTATGGCTTTTCAAGCCAGTCGAGTTACAAACTCAACATCATCATAAGACACAAGTCTGAAGACTTGCGCCAGAGAGGGGAGAAGTTGCATAGCTAGTAAGAAGAACTTCGTTTCAGTGGTAGCAGCAGAGGCAGTAAGTCAGAGGTACAAGCGGACGCTTCCGCGAGGGAATTAGATTTAAAACTCATCAACTACTATAAAAACAAAACTCCCCGGCCAAACTTCTGGCCGGGGAGTTCCACGTGTGTAGATAAGTATAAACCTACTGCTTAGATGAAGTCGGAGCAGTAGGTTTCACCTTCTCATCCTTTTTCTCAACACTGATAAAATCAACGTTCTTCTGCTGAATCAGCTTGTTCAGGGCAGGTACATCCTGCTCCTTTACCTGCTTCAAAAGGTTCAGCTGCTCATCTATCTGCGCAGTAATTTCATTCTTAAAAGCATAGGCCTGATCGGTTGGGCGGAAGTCGCCGGTGCTGACCTGGCCCACGAGGTTCGCTAACTTGTTGTTCAGGCGGATCGGATAGTTGAGCGGATCCTGGCCACTGCGGTTCTTGGTTTGGTACAGCGTCTCCTCAATCTTCGTCATCTTCTTCTCCATGCTGTTGGCCTGCTCCACAATGTCCTTGTAGCTGTCGTTGCCCTTCAGGCTGCCGGTTAAGGTTTTGAGCTGGCCGCGCATGGTGCGAATGTCTTTGATAGCATCATGGGTTTCAGTGAGTTTATCGCGCACATCCATCAGGAAGGCAAACTGTGCCTGCAGGTCTTCCGGCGAAGATTTGGTGCGCGGGTCCTGCAGAATCACGAATGGCTGCTCCTGGCTCTCCTTGTTTACCGTTAGTTTGGCTGTGTACGTGCCGGGTATTGCCTCTGGCCCCTGTGTGCCACCACCCCAAAGTATAAGCCCGTCAAATTTAGTAGCATCCGGATAGCGCATGTTCCACACAAAGCGGTTAAGGCCTTCCTTTACTTCCAGTTGCTCGTTTTTCTCCTTCGCGTTGCTGGCGTAACTGCGGATTAGCTTGCCGCTCTGGTCCATGATCTCCAGCTTTACTACTGTGGCCGTATCCGGTTTGTTGGGCAGGTAGTAGTGTACCATCACGCCGCCCGGGTGGTTTTGGCCAGCAGTTTTTAAATCGCCTCTACTCCCACCGTCCATTTTATACGTGTCCAGCGGCTTGTACAGGTGCACTTTGCTGTTTGCCATACTTGCGTTGAGCTGGTGCAGCGGCGTAATATCATCAATCAACCAGAAACTTCGGCCTTGTGTGGCGGCAATCAGGTTATCGTTCTTGATGGTTAGATCTGTGATGGAGGTGAGAGGGAGATTCATCTGGAACGGCTGCCAGTTTTTGCCATCATCAAACGAAACATACATGCCATACTCGGTGCCAGCATACAACAGGCCCGCACGCTTCTGATCAGCACGCACTACACGGGTAAAGTGGTTTTCGGGGATACCATCGGTGATCTTATCCCAAGTTTTGCCGTAATCGGTGGTCTTGTACAAGTATGGGCGGAAGTCGCCGGATTTATACATGGTAGCCGCCACATAGGCACCGCCTTTGATGGTGGGGTGCGGATCAATGCTGTTGACCATAATCCACTCCGGCATTTTCTTCGGCGTTACGTTTGTCCAGTTCTTGCCTCCGTCGCGCGTTACGTGAATCAAGCCGTCATCCGACCCCGTCCAGATTACACCCGGCTCCAGCTTCGATTCGTTGATGGCGAAGATGGTGCCGTAGTACTCCACGCTGGTGTTATCTTTTGTAATAGGGCCGCCAGACGGTCCCAGCTTGGTAGAATCGTTACGAGTTAAGTCAGGGCTGATAGTTTCCCAGGTCTGGCCCTCGTTCTGCGTTACGTGCACATGGTTAGACGTGGTGTAGAGCTTGTTCGGGTCGTTTGGCGAAAACAGAATCGGGAAGTTCCACTGGAAGCGGTACTTCATACCTTCTGCGCCATGGCCCATTGGGTTATCCGGCCACACATTTATCACACGCTCCTGCATGTTGCTATGGTTTACCCGCGACAGAAAACCGCCGTAGTTGCCGCCGTACACAATCTCCGGGTTCTTCGGGTCTACTGCCAGGTGCGCACTTTCGGCACCTGCTGTTTCTTCCCAATCATTTTCTGTAATGGCATAGCCGTTAGAGCGGTGCGAGATGCGAACTGTCGAGTTATCCTGCTGCGCGCCATAGATGCGGTAAGGGAAATGATTGTCTGTTACCACCCGGTAAAACTGGCCGGTTGGCTGGTTATTCATGCTGCTCCAGTTCATGCCGCCATCATTGGTCACCTGTGCGCCGCCGTCGTTGGCTATAATCATGCGCGCCGAATTAGCCGGATCTATCCAAAGGTCGTGGTTGTCGCTGTGCTGGGCATAGGCGCTTTCGAAGGTCTTGCCAGCGTCTTTGCTTTTATGATAGGCCACGTTCAGCACGTACACCACATCCTCGTCTTTTGCGTCGGCATATACGCGAGTGTAGTACCAGGCACGCTGGCGCAGGTTACGGTCGTCGTTTACCTTTTTCCATGTCATGCCGCTGTCGTCGGAGCGGAAAAGGCCACCTTCATCCGCCTCAACCATAGCATACACGCGCTCCGATTTTACCGGCGACACAGCTACGCCGATGATACCAAGCGTGCCTTTCGGCAAGCCTTCGTTTTCAGAAATGTTTTTCCAGGTTTCGCCGCTGTCGGTACTCTTCCAGATACCAGAGCCCGGACCACCAGACAATAAGCTGTATGGCGTACGGCGGATGTTCCAGGTGGTGGCGTAGAGGTTACGTAGGTTGGATGGATCAATGATGAGGTCTACCGCACCGGCGTCTTTATTGGCGAAAAGTGTTTTCCTCCAGGTTTTACCACCGTCGGTGCTTTTAAACACCCCGCGCTCCTCATGCGATTTGTAGAGATCGCCCATGGCGGCCACGTAAACGATATCCGGGTTTTTAGGGTCGATGCGGATGCGACCGATATGCTTGGAGTCTTTCAGGCCAATGTGCGTCCAGGTTTTGCCGGCATCCACCGACTTCCACACACCGTGCCCTGATGATACGTTACCACGCACTGTTTTCTCGCCTTCGCCCACATAAAGCACGTTCGGGTCGGACTCACTCACGGCCACAGCGCCGATAGAGCCGCCAAAGAAGCCGTCGGAGATGTTCTCCCAGGTAGCGCCGCCATCTGTGGTGCGCCACACGCCGCCGCCCACCGAACCGAAGTAGTACAGGTTCGGCTTGCCCGGCACACCAACTGCCGTGGCAGATCGACCGCCGCGATAGGGGCCAATGGAGCGCCAGGTAAGGCCGTTGTATAACTCGGGGTCAACCGTGGTTGTGGCGTTGCTTTTCTTGTTCTTGGATTTCTGTTTCTGGGCCTCTGCCGGATGCCCTGCCAAGAGCAAAGCCAGCGAGCCCGCCAACAGCAGTTTAGGTGAAAGTGCAGCGCGTAGAGCTGTTCTCATGATAAATGTTTTAAGGTGAAAGAGGTTAGGGTTTCCTGTCGGAAATGTTGTAAGCGGTGTTTAAAAGCTGATTTTAAGCATAATTAGGCGCAAAAGCAACAGCAGGCCTTGTAAATGTTCCTGCTTTGGTTCCCGAAGGGATAATGATCCTGCTATTGTCATTTTGAGCAGAGAAATAAGTCTATCTGTAATAGTTGAAAGGTATCTCCTCTTGGGTAATGAAAAAGGCGGGAGACAATGAGTGAGAAGAAAGGACCTATGCAGCTTTCCTTTATCCACAGCGTAAGTGCTACATAGGAGTTATTGCGCTGTGATTGATAACCTGTTTATACTTCTCGGGCCGCTGTACTTGTCCCTCTAGGCCAGTGAAATTGGAGACTTCACCTTCACCCTAGGTCACGAATCGGGAGATTCGCGCCAGTTGCTTTGGCTGCAAGTATAAGTATAGAATTTGCCTCCTTGAAGAGAGTTGGGGTAAGCTTGTAATGTGCCATGCCTTTGCAAAGCCATCAAACAAAAAGGCCGGCTTAAATAGCCGGCCCTTGTTTTTATACTTGTTCTACTGTATCATTCTTCTTGCCTTGCTCTGCCTTTTTCTTGCGGGGCTGCGGGTTTGCACGACGCTTATCTTTGCGCTTAATATAGACAGCCGAGCGTCCTTTGTCATCTTCTTTCCGGATCGTGAAGATGTCTTTGTGCGCCTGCATGAGCTGGAGCAGCTGGCCGTAACCAAACGTACGTGGGTCAAAACTGGGGTCCAACTGGCGCAGGTTGGTGCCCATAGCGCCCAAGTGTGCCCAACCATCCTCATCTGCCGACATGGTGAAGGCTTCTTTCAGCATCGGCACTGGGTTCAGGCGCTGCTGGTTTGATGCGTTTTCCTCTATCTTTTCAGCGACCTCTATCTTGCGTTCATCAATGTTATCTGTCAGGTTTTCAGTGAAGATAAAGATGTTACAGGCATTCACGAAAGGCTTAGGCGTTTTGCGCTGGCCAATGCCCATCACAAAAATGCCTTCTTCCCGAATCCTGGTGGCCAGTCGGGTATAATCACTATCAGATGAGACGATGCAAAAACCATCTACCAGCTCGGAGTGCAGCAGGTCCATAGCATCAATTATTAAGGCACTGTCTGTAGCGTTTTTGCCTACGGTATAGCGAAACTGCTGGATAGGTTGAATTGCGTGGTTATTCAGGCAGTCTTTCCAGCCGTTCATCTGTGGGGTGGTCCAGTCGCCGTAAATGCGGCGGATTGTGGGTGCACCATACTTGCCGGCTTCGGCCAAAAGCTTTACAATCAGGCTTGGCTGAGCGTTGTCGCCATCAATCAGCATGGCCATTTTGTTTGATTTATCTTCTTTTTTGGAGTTCTTCATTGGAATAGATTCTGGGTAGCCTATGCGTCTGTTTTGATAGACTGGTTTGAATACATAGTTATACTGCTATTTTCAAAGCAGGTTGTTGCCGAAGAATTCCGGACAGGGTGAAACATAAAGAACTATATTTGTTAAGCCTTCAGTAGCAACAAAGTATAAACTAAAAAATAAACATCTATGGACGTTAGTCTGGGCAGAGTTGTAGTGCTTGTACATGATTATGATGAAGCATATGATTTTTACCACCGCAACCTGGGTGCCTTCAAGCTATTCGATTCCGAAACAGAAGACGGACAGCGTTACCTGCATATCGGCTTTGGAGCCAAAGAGGTAGCCGGAATCTGGTTTATGTTGGCTGGCAGTACAGAGAGCAAGGAACTAGTGGGGAAGCAGGCGGGAAAACAGCCATTGCTTGTGCTTTATACTTCGGAATTGGATACAGTTTACAGCCGGCTGAAGCAAAGTGAGGTGCGAATCGTAAAAGAGCCGGTTGCCACACCGGAAGCGAAATTCCTACATTTCCTGGACCTCTATGGCAACGAGCTGGTGTTGGTGCAGGTAATTGGTTAAAGCGAAGAACCGTCACGTATAAACAACTGGAATGAACAAAGTAAAAAAGACATTGGCAGCAATGGGAGTAGCATTGATCGCCTCACTGGGAACTACGGTGAAAGCACAGGTTTTTAAAGCAGAGGAGCCGCTGGCGCATACATATTCCATTGTGGCCCGTGACCCTAAAACAGGAGAAATGGCCGTAGGCGTGCAGAGCCACTGGTTCTCGGTGGGTACGGCCGTGCCTTGGGCAGAGGCAGGTGTAGGTGTGGTAGCTACACAATCGTTCACCAACAAATCGTTTGGCCCGCGTGGGCTGGCGCTGCTGAAAGAAGGCAAAACACCGGAAGAAGCCCTGGCTATACTTTTGGCTGATGACGAGGCGCGCGAGGTGCGGCAGGTATCCATTTTGGATGCGCAGGGCCGCGTAGCCACGCACACCGGTGACAAGTGTATTCGCTATGCCGGGCACATCACAGGCAAAAAATTCTCGGTGCAGGCTAACATGATGCTCACTGACAAAGTATGGCCGGCCATGGCGAAGGCGTTTGAAAGAAGCGAAGGGCAGCCGCTGGCGGAGCGGGTGCTATTGGCGATGCAGGCAGCAGAACGCGAGGGCGGTGACATCCGTGGCAGGCAGTCGGCGGCGCTGGTGGTGGTTAAAGGCCAGAAAAGTGATCAGCCGTGGGACGATAAGACAATCGACCTGCGTGTGGACGACCATGATAAACCCTTAGATGAATTAGCTCGACTTTTAAAAGTATACCGTGCCTACGAACACATGAACGCCGGTGACCTGGCGATAGAAAAAGGGCAAATGCAGCAGGCCATGGAGGAGTATGGAAAAGCTGAGGCAATGTTTCCTAACAACCTGGAGATGAAGTACTGGCATGCCATCGGTCTGGCAAACAGCGGACAAGTAGAGGAAGCAGCAAAAATTCTGCGCGATGTATACAAGAAAGACCCGAACTGGCGCGAACTCACCACCCGCCTTCCGGAAGTGGGGCTGCTCGATGTAAGCAAGCAGCAGATGGAGAAGCTTTTGAAGTAATATAAAACAAGTATAGAAAGGGGGGCAGTAGCTGTAAAGTTGCTGCCCCCTTTTCTATACTTGCGCTATTGCCTGGTTTCCCTGCTGGAAGTGCCCGCTTGTGCCGAGGTGCACAAGCTTGACGTTTTTATCGCAGTGAAGAGAAGAACCCACCCCTGCCCCTCCGAGGAGGGGAATTTTCCGCAGGAGTAGATTATCCATGTGGTTTCTTCAAGGGAAGACTTCCCCTCCTTAACCCTTTCTTTATGAGGGCCGCTACCTCCAAAACAGGAAGAGAGTAATGAACTGCTCTTGCTGAAGTATAAGTTTCATAGGCAATGGGCTTGAGCGGACAGGTCACGACTTGTCCCTACAGATACTGTATTTGCGTTATTGGTAAAGCTTTGGCTACTGGTACCGATTCCAGTCCTTGGGTGGGGGTAGGGGCCCTCGAAAAGAGCGCCTTGTGCATGTTGCGGTGCCCGTAAGGGCAGCCCGCAGCGGAGCGAATAGAGGGCCCCTACCCCCGGAGCAGCTTCAGGCGCACAGCGCGATGCCCGAGGACGGGGCCCCGCGGCCGTGAGCGCTCCAAAGCCAGAGGTGAAACAATAGGTAATTGGGAACTGGAGGAAGAACGGAAGCAAGAAAGGATAGCTTGGCTGAAGTTGCAGAAAGCAGTAGCTATGCAAGTATGGCAGAAGCAGTAGGCGACACAAGCGGACGCTTGCGCCAATATGTATATTAAGTATGGCCGAAACAAGTATAGCAGCAGCAAAGCAAGTATGGCTTTACAAGCCAGTCGAGTTATAAACTCGACATCATAGTAGGAGAAAAGTCTGAAGACTTGCGCCAGAGGGAAACGCTATAGGCTTAATAATTAACTCAAGTTGCGATTATAAACGATGAAGCCATCCAGGTATGTTAAAGGATAAAGTGACCAAACTCTACTCCTTTCTTACCATGAATGACTTCACCATAGCAATTTACTGTTTTATTGATGATTATCTACAAGTGGCAGGTCAGGCACCTGCC
>NZ_JBHTLD010000120.1:0-15655 GCF_042678745.1 Pontibacter rugosus
CTACTTAACATAATATAAATTATAAGACTTATAATGTACGATGAATATTCATCTATTTTAAGTGTCACTCATAATGTACTTTATGTTAAGTAGAACACACTCATTATAACGCTAGCAGAATGTTTAAGCAGAATTACGTTCAGCATTGATAATTCCAAATGAGCAACGTACTACCATCTTCTCATAAACCTTTTTTGCTTCTGTTAACGGATCTTGCTCTTCCAGCTCCCGAATATTTGCCAGAGCATATTGCTGTATGGTTATAAGCGGCAGTTCAATGCGTTGACGTGTTTGGATAGACATTTGATCTACCGGTTTATCAGCCATTAGTTCATGAGTATCTGAAAGTTTCAGCACATACTTCTTCGTCCGCTCAAATTCCTCATAAATTATATTCCAAAGCTCGCCGTACTTCGGATGTTCTACTAAATAAGCTGTTACCGGGAAAAAGCATTTTTTCATTGCCATTTCGCAATTATCCAGCAGTGTTTTGAAAAACAGCGACTTCTTGTAGAGTTGTGTTAATTCTTCCCAATTGCCTTCTTCATGCATTTGCTCCAGTGCAAGGCCAACACCATAATAACCTGGCAAATTCTGCTTTAACTGGCTCCAGGCACCTACATAAGGTACAGCACGCAAATCATTTAAATTCAACTTGCCGGAGTTGCGCTTTGATGGTCGGCTACCAATATTAGCTTCGCCATAGTAGCGCAACGGGCTGATATAAGTCAGATAATCCAAGAACACCGGATGGTTCTTTAATTTACTATAGGCCACAAAACTCTTATCGGCCAGCTTTTGCAACAGATCGTCCTCCTGCTCCGTTAAGGTTGGTTTTCGCTGCGAAAACAACGCATTGCTGATCCCCGCATGCATCAATTGCTCAATGTTATACTGCGCCGAGTTTACATGCCCGAAATTAGAACTGATGGTCTGCCCCTGGATTGTGAGCTGTATTTCTTTGTTGGCAATGTCACTTCCCATAGAAGCGTAAAACTGTTGCGTTTTGCCACCTCCGCGTGCAGGCGGTCCCCCTCTCCCATCAAAAAATATCACCTCCAACCCATACTCTCTTGATACCTCCGTTAGTGCTGCTTTTGCTTTGTAAATACTCCAGTTAGCCATAAAATAACCGCCATCTTTCGTACCATCTGAGAAGCCCAACATAATTGTTTGCACATTTCCCCTACGTCTCAGGTGGCTACTGTATGGTTCGTAAGTATAAAGTTGCCGCATCACATCAGCGGCATTCCGCAAATCATCAATGGTCTCAAATAGCGGCACAATATCAACCGATATCTCTGTTTCCTGCCATCCGTTGAGTTTAAAGAGCGTATAAGCTTCCAGCACATTCAAAGCGCTAGTGCTATGGCTAATGATATAACGATGGCAACCTTCCTCGCCGTTATAATCTTGTATAGTCTGTATAGCACCGATAGTTTCAAGCGTATCGCGCAGCAGTTCGTCTTCCAGCACAGCAGGTTCAACACTTCCAGACACAGCTTTGAGCGCTTCAATTTTATCTGAATCAGAGAGGGTAGCGTAATCACCCGGTAAAACATCTGTTACCAAAGCTAGCTCTTCCAGTAAATGTGCATGAACAGAACTATCCTGCCTGATATCAAGAGACGCAAAGTATAAGCCGAATAACTCAACTTTAGTTATCAGCGCTTCTACCTGATTCAGAAACAGGCTACTGTGCTCCTCAATTAAAAGCACTTTGATTTCCTGCAGTGCTTCCAGTATCTCTTCTTTGGTAAGGTCAAAGGTATAGCCGGGAACAAATAAGTTGTTGTATAGCCTTGTCTCCAGGTCCTTTACCACACTCTCCACTCCCTTAAAAGTTAAACGCCGCTTTAGCGCACGAATATTTCGGTAATAAGACCGTACAACACCGCTTCGGAGAGCATCTGCAACACGTAGTGTAGTTTCTGCCTTCACAAAAGGGTTTCCATCCCGATCACCTCCGGGCCAGAATCCCATACGGATCAGTTTGGGGTTATGCTTTGCCGCTGCCGGAAACTGGTTTTTGAGCGAGGACATGATATTGCCCGCAGCTTTATAAAAGACATTCTCCAGGAACCAGATCAGGTTAACAGCTTCTTCGTAAGGTGTTGGCTTCTCTTTCTTAAAAAATGGAGTTTTGCCTAACTGTCGCAAGTATGAATGAGCCAGCGAAGTATCGTCAGTAGCCAGTGCTTTAGAAAGGTCATTGATGATGCCGAGCACGTTACTTGGATAAAACTGCGTTGGATGCGCTGTGAGTACCATGCGTACGGCATAACCCTTCAGCTTCTGCTCCAGAAGATCTTCGGCCTTCGCCTGAACGACAGCAGAACCAAGCTGCTTCATCGTACCAATGCCGTGCATGTCATGTATTTCACTAAAAGCACCCTCTTCTAATGCATCAAACAAAACAACCTGCCGCTCGGCATATTGTATAAACCTAAACAAGATATCGTTTTGCTCCTGCTCTGTTTGATAGCTTGTGTACTGCGCCAGAAAGCTTTGAATAATTTGCCGTGGGCTCTGTTGTTTCTGATAACCTTCTTCACAATGCAGCACAAACAGCGACAACAGCACACCCGTTTTCTCAACCCTATGAAAAGGCAAAGAGGTAAAAAGGCTATTATACATCTCGAAGCGAGTTCCTACCCTATTTTGAAACACCTCAAGCGAGCTGTTCATTTTTAGTGCTGTGTTGTTCATGCTTATTCTATTTTTTACTGCCCATTATTTTCAGGCATACTTTACCCTTAAGATAAGTAAAAAACAGTAAAGCTGCACATGCTGAGGCAGTTTAAGCTATAGTATTGAAAGGCGAAGCAGAGAAAAATCTAGTTTTTAAAAGCTGCCTGATAGGCTTTGGGAGTAGTGCCTGTGTCTTTTTTAAAAGTCCTGATAAAGTAGTTCAGGTTCTGGAATCCAGCCATATAGCACGCTTGAGTAACAGAGTTGTAGGGGTTCTGCAAGAACTTCTTTGCCAGCCTGATGCGCTCCTGCAAAATATATTCTACTGGAGTATGGCCAAACTCCTCTTTAAACTTCCGGAAGAAGCTGGAGCGGCTCATGCATGCTTTGTCGCTTAGCTTGTCTACATCAATTTTAGAAGTGATATTCTCCTTTATATGTGTGATGATATGAGCAAAACGGGAGCTGCCGGAAAGCCTTTTAAAATTATTCTCGATAAAAGAACGGGCCTGTGTTTGCATCAGCCTGATCAGCAGTTCCCGCAAGGCAAGGTTAGCCAGAATGTCTTTTTCACGGCTCTTATCGTTCAAGCTGATCTTGATCAGGCGGTTCATGATCTCAGCAAGCTCCAGGTTATTGGCCAAATGGAAATAGTCCTCCCGAATATGCCACTCCTCCCCCTCCTCTACTTTTGGGTGAAGCTCATTCAATAAGTTGATGGTCGATTTGATTTGCTCGGCTGAAATAGCCAGAGCCAGGCATTGGGTTGGTGATTCTTTGTCAGCTTCCGGAAAATCAATTTTCATGAGCTCCTGCGGCGGCACAATAACGGATTCGCCCGGGAAGTACTCAAAGGCTGGCCGATCTGCCAGGTGCATTACCTTCTTGCCCCGAAGCATACTTGTAAGCACCCAGTCATCAAACTTCAAGTTTATCTGGCTGGCCTGCTGGTGCGTTTCAAAAACATTCAGCTCACAAGCATCCATACTATAGGCAGATCTGTTCTCCACTAATGTAAACAGAGAGCGCTCATCTCGTAAGGGCACTGGCTGTAGCGAATGTTTGTATTCCATAGTAGGTGCTTGAGTGATAGCTAAATATAACAAAGTATGCGCGCATAATCAACCTGACACAATAAGTATATTTTCTGACACAATAGGTTGAGACAAGCAATGAGTAAGTACTTACTTTTATTAACTTTCTTTCACCTACTAAAATATATAACTACTATGGATACTGTAGAAGCAATGCCACAGGAAAAATCAGCCGTACTGGAGCGCCCACACTTTAAAGAAAAATATGATCATTTTATAGGAGGCGAATGGGTTGCTCCCGCTAGCGGAGAGTATTTCGATAATATATCTCCAATCGACGGAAAATCCTTCACTAAAGCTGCACGGGGCAACAAGGAAGACATTGACAAGGCACTTGATGCCGCACACAAGGCCTTTAAAACATGGTCTAAGACATCGGCAGCCAAACGCAGCAAGCTATTGCTCGACATTGCCGACATCATGGAGAAAAACGCTGAAATGCTGGCTCGAGCCGAATCAGTAGACAATGGTAAGGCCTTACGGGAGACCCGAGCGGCTGATATACCTCTCTGCATCGACCACTTCAGATACTTTGCAGGCGCTATCCGTGCAGACGAAAGCACCATGTCAGAGCATGATGAGTTCACCATCAGCATCAACCTGCAGGAGCCGCTTGGTGTGGTAGGGCAAATCATTCCCTGGAACTTCCCGCTGCTAATGGCTACCTGGAAAATGGCACCGGCCCTGGCTGCAGGCTGTACGGTTGTGATGAAGCCAGCGGAGCAAACGCCAACCAGCATCATGCTGCTGATGGAGCTGATACAGGACATACTGCCGGCAGGTGTGCTTAACGTGGTGACAGGCTTCGGACCTGAGGCAGGCAAGCCATTGGCATCTTCGCCGAGAGTAGCCAAAGTAGCGTTTACCGGCGAAACAACAACCGGTAGGCTGATCATGCAATATGCTTCGGAGAACCTTGTTCCGGTAACGATGGAGCTTGGTGGCAAATCACCAAACATCTTTATGCCAAGTATAGCAGAAGCCGATGACGCGTTTTTTGACAAGTGCGTGGAAGGTGCTGTGATGTTTGCCTTAAACCAGGGTGAGGTATGTACCTGCCCTTCCCGAATACTGGTGCATGAAAACATCTATGACCGCTTTATGGAGCGCGTACTGGAGCGTACAAAGGCAATTAAAGTCGGTCATCCACTGTCAGAAGATACTATGATGGGTGCACAGGCTTCTAACGACCAGTTTGAGAAAATTCTCTCATACATGGATATCGGCAAACAGGAAGGTGCCGAAGTGCTTATCGGAGGTGGTGCTGCTAACCTGAACAGCGGCCTGGAAAACGGGTACTACATCAAGCCTACCATTTTTAAAGGCAACAACAAAATGCGAGTGTTCCAGGAAGAGATCTTTGGGCCGGTTACCTCCGTTACCACCTTCAAAACAGCCGAAGAAGCTGTTGAACTAGCTAATGATACACTTTATGGCCTCGGAGCCGGCCTCTGGACCCGTGATGCGCATGAGATATACCAGATGCCACGGGCTATTCAGGCAGGCCGTGTTTGGGTTAACTGCTACCATGCCTACCCAGCGCATGCTCCTTTCGGAGGCTATAAGAAGTCAGGTTTTGGACGCGAAAACCACAAAATGATGCTAAATTATTACCGCCAGACAAAGAATATGCTTATCTCTTACGATAAGAACAAGCTAGGCTTCTTTTAAGCAGTAGTATAAAATTGAATAGCCCTACCGGAGAAATTTGGTAGGGCGTATTTTTAAGTATGATATGGAAAAAGTTGAACGCGTAAAGGTAACCGACGCTGCCAAAGAAGTAATAGACAAGCTCAGGCAGCAACACGGGGAGTTAATGTTTCACCAGAGTGGAGGCTGCTGCGACGGCTCACAGCCCATGTGCTTTGAGAAAGGTGAATTCAGAACCGGAGAAAGTGATGTGCTTTTGGGACAGGTGTATGGCTGCGACTTTTTTATAGCCAGAGACCAGTATGAATACTGGAAACACACGCAGCTCACGCTAGATATTGTTCCGGGTCGTGGCTCAAGCTTCTCCCTGGAAATACCGCTCGGCCTTAGGTTTCACATCCGTTCCAGAGTATTCTCGGAGCAGGAAATGGAACAGCTGCAGAGTCTGTAAACAAGTATAAATCAGATAAGAAAAGAGCCTGCACCATAAAGTATGGAGCAGGCTCTTTTACTAAAAATAGTGTTAAATTATGCTTTAAGCTGTTCAGTTTTATGCGTTACATCCTGCTGGAGTGCATAGGCCTCGTTATCGCCTCTGGCCCAACCAACAATAGCCAAAGCAGCTGCCGTAGCAATGGCAATGACTAAGGCTGGCCAAAACCCGTCAATCTTGAAGTTACCTACTAGCACATCCACCAACTTAATCATCAAGGCAGTAACAATTAAGCTAACAATTGCTTCTAATAAAAAGAAGGATACCAGATTCAGTACACCTCCAATAAGCCAACCGATAGTTGCGTTGAATATACCAATAAGAAAGGCCACCCATAGCGCCGTCCAAAAGCTCTTTACATGCACATTCGGCATGATGTAAGCCAATAAAAGAATCACACCGGCACTCACTAATAAGTCAATAATAAAGTCCATAGTTTTATTCAGGTTATATTAAGAATAGCATCAAGACCATACTACGCACCTAAAGGTAAAATGATAGGAAATACCGTTAATCTTTGTATTCTGCCTTTAATTTGTTCTGATACTTCTTCTCAAATTTCTTCACCTTTGGCCGCGCCACAGACACTACATAAGGGTCAGTCGGATTTATCTTATAGTAATCCTGGTGATAGTCTTCGGCTATCCAGAATTTTTTGAATGGCTCCACATAAGTCACAATATCATTCTGATAGGTACCCGCCTCGTTCAGCTGCTGAATATATTGCTCGATCACCTGCTGTTCTTCCGGCGACCTGTAAAAGGCAATGGAGCGGTACTGCTCCCCAAAATCGGGGCCCTGGCTGTTGAGTGTAGTAGGGTCATGTGTGGCAAAAAACACTTCTACAAGCGTTTCATAGCTTATCTGCTCCGGGTCATAGTATACCTGCACCGCCTCAGCATAGTCTGTTCTGCCGTAGCTCACTTCTCTATAGGTAGGATTAGGCTTCGTACCGCCAGAATAGCCGGAGATAACCGCTTTTACACCTTGTAAACGCTCAAAATAAGCCTCTGTGCACCAGAAGCAGCCACCGGCAAAAGTAGCCTTGGCTAAACCTGTGGTGTCTATATTCAATGTCACCGGCTCTTCTCCTTCTGTCAGGGAGCGATCCTGGTTTGTGGCCTCAGAACAAGAAGATAACAGCAGAAAGGCAGGAAAAAGTAGTAGTAATATTCTTTCAATCATAATGCGGTAGTTTTATTTAGATACGGCAGGAGATACTGCCTGTTTTTTTCAGCTTAACAAAAGCAAGAATCAATCCATACCTTTAACTTTATACTTTAACCCAAAAGAATGTCTCTTGTTTATACTTTACAATAATCAGTTAATACAGGCTGAAGCGCTACAAGTACCACTTACTGACCGGGCTTTTCAGTACAACGATGGTTTTTTTGAGACAGCCATACTTGTTAACGGACAACTAAGGTTCTGGCGTGATCACCTGCAGCGTATCAAAGAGGCAGCCACGGCCTTACAGCTTGTACTACCTGAATACTTTTTTGAAGCAGACTTTGTGCGGCAGCTACAGCAATTGGCTACTCAGGAACAAGCCAGTGTATACGGCCGCTTAAAACTCAAAGTATGGCGGGCTGGTGGAGGACTTTATACACCACAGACTAACCAAGTTAACTGGCTGGCAACTATAGCGCCTGCAGCACTTACAGCTACAACGCCTTTAAGAGTCGGAATATGCCAGCAGGTGCACACAGTTTATACTTCAGTCTCGGCTTTTAAAGGTCCTAATGCCCCCTTATATATTTTGGCTGGATTAGAGAAACAGGCAAAGCAGCAGGATGATATGCTACTGCTCCATACTGCAGGCCACTTGGCGGAATTAATCTCCTCCAACATTTTTTGGGTAATAGACAACGTACTGTATACTCCTGCGCTGCAAACAGGCTGTGTAAACGGCATCATGCGTAGGAATATAATACGCTGGTGCCTAAGCAATGGTATAAAGGTGCAGGAAGTGCTACAAGAGCCAAGTGCTTTATACTTGGCAGAGGAGATCTTTTCTGCAAACGTAACAGGAATCAGAGGTATCTCAAGTATAGATGGGAATGAGTTACAGCAGCAGCATAAATTATCTATCAGGCTGCGAAGGGCATTACATCTTTAGCCTCTCGGTAAGTGCTTACCGAAAATCTCTACTCCTTCCTTACACGTTTAGTAAAAAGTGAGATGATAAAAGCACGGCATCAAACCAGTTATTGATTAGAATTCGTTTTATAGGAACAATGGGATCACTTGCTTTACATAAATAAGGTAGCCCTACTTTAACAAGCTCCTTTATAAGTATACCAGCAAGCCAGGGCAGCAACTATGATAAATAAAAACCACTTCCTTATATTTGTAGCTACAAACATCAAACTTAGATAAAAATATGGAATCATTGAAAGGTAAAAACGCCTTGGTTACGGGTGCCGGAAAAGGCATCGGACGCGCCATTGCGATAGCATTAGCAGCAGAAGGTGTAAACGTGGCTTTGCTTGCCCGCACCACCAGCCAGTTAGAAGAAGTTGCCAAAGAGGTAGAAGCAAAAGGCGTAAAAGCCGCTGTTGTTACTGCCGACGTGACAGATATAAATGCCGTTAACGCAGCCGTAGCACAAGCACGTGAGCAGTTAGGCGCTATTGATATTTTGATTAACAACGCAGGCGTTGGTGCTTTTGCGAAGTTCCTGGAGATGGAGCCGGAGAAATGGGAAAGCATCATCAAGATAAACCTGCTTGGCCCATACTATGTGACGCGTGCCGTATTGCCGGAAATGATCGAGCGCCAGACAGGCGATATCATCAACATCTCCTCTACTGCCGGTCAGAAAGGAGCACCCGTAACCAGTGCCTACAGTGCGTCAAAATTTGGCTTGATTGGCATGTCGGAGTCGCTGATGCAGGAGGTGCGCAAGCATAATATCCGCGTGAGCACCCTCACTCCCAGCACCGTCGCCACTGACATGGCTATTGACTTGAAATTGACAGACGGCAACCCGGAACGCGTGATGCAGCCGGAGGATTTC
Source organism: Pontibacter rugosus (assembly GCF_042678745.1). Lineage (NCBI taxonomy): Bacteria > Pseudomonadati > Bacteroidota > Cytophagia > Cytophagales > Hymenobacteraceae > Pontibacter > Pontibacter rugosus. The sequence goes on from NZ_JBHTLD010000120.1 coordinate 8,948, forward strand.
GCGGAGCTGATCGTTTCGCAGCTGAAGCTGAACCGCCGCGTTTTCGTGAAGGAAGCAGGGTTATGGTCTACCAACCCATAAGGCATTAGTCAAATATAAAAGCAGAGAAGCCTGAAGTATAAACTCCGGGCTTCTCTGTTTTTATACTTTATTGTAAAATTAAATTTCCAGCTTTATACCAAGTGAATACGTAGCAGGCTGTGGGTACTGCCAGTCATCAAAACCATTAGTCACCTCTGGGTCCTGACCGCTGTATTTGGTTAATACGAAAGCGTTTTGCACAGTCGCTGTTACCTTTAGCCCTGCTCGGTTATGCCAAAGTTTCCCGCAGTCATAGCCTATCTGTGCAAACTCTAATCGTGCAAAAGAAGCTTTCTCTAAAAAGTGGCTCGATTGCGTTTGAGGATACTCAAACGCATTCTCAAAATAACTGCTTGGAATGTTTGATAGCTTGTAATATTGGTTCGCCCTAAATAATGAGCTCGTGTAGGCATCAGAATTGTTAAACACATCTTGCCCCGTAGCACCTCTGATTAAAAAGCCTGCACTCCATTTTTTATAAAGAAGATCAGAACTCAACCCAAATGTAAAATCCGGGGAAGCTTTACCTAAAATATGGTAGCTTGTTCTCATTTCATAATTCGGCTCATATTCTCGTTCTAATGGTTTACCCGCAGCATCGTATAGCTGTTTTAATAGGTAAAAAGCAGCTGGAGATTCGCCAAGGCTAAGCACATTCGAGCCCAAGTATCCGGCATCATAGGGATAATAAACAGAACCATATGGAAGTTTAACCACTTCAGACTGGGCATAACTAACATTAACACCAAAGCTCCACTTTAAATCCGCCTGACGCACTGCCTCATAACGCAGACTACCCTCTACGCCTGAAGAGCGGATAGCGCCACCCTCCATAAAGCTGCTGCTATAAGCAATTTTGTTGGCCTCAGGTGTGGCTAAGGCAAAATTAGATACGTTGGTGTTAAAATAATTAATGTCACCATAAAGCCTATCTTCTGCTACTCCCCAGGCTACACCGGCATTCCACTTTACAACAGAATGGTCGGGTTGTTGAATTTGCATGAACTGAAGGTTTTTATAGAAGCCAGTTTTGTTAAAGTTGCTGTAGTTAGCATATAACTTTAAAGAGGAAATCGTCTTATTCGCTTCCAGAACAGGTTCTTTAGCTATGTCCCATGCTGCACCCAGTGCACCTGTGATACTTTTCTGCTTGACAATATGACTGTCCTGCTCGTTAACGATGGAAGCATTAATGCTATAGCGGTTCTTAAAGATGAAGTCGGCCTGACTGTATAGATTTACACTCTCTATTCTGGACTTATAATAGATATGATTACCTTCCATTTGCTCTCCATTTAGAGTATTTAATAAGCGATTTTCGCTGTAGGTAGTTAACTTTTTCATGGAGGCACCTGCTGTTAACCGCAGTTTGCTTTGCAGGCTTTCAAGGGGTTGATCAAGTACTATAAAGCTTTCTTTCAGATCCTGGTCTATAGCTCCAACATGTTCTTCACCTCTGCCGCTATAACTACCTGAGGATATCATGTTCATCGGCTGATAATTTCCATACTCACTATCCTGGTTCTGAAAAGCATAGCGCAAGTGCAGGCTCAACGCTGGGAAAAAGTGGAATTTGTACTGCAGGTGTGCCTGTCCAAATAAGGTGCTGGTTTCATCTACATCACGCCTTTGCTCCAGTAAGCTTAATGGGTTTGAGCTAACTGATTCAATAGCCTTACCCTCTGTATCTAAATAAGTAAAGTAATTACCGTAGTTATTCTCTTGATAAACCGGCTGCGTTGGGTCAAATAAGAGGGCTGCAGTTATGGCATTTGGAGCTGCAAAATCTACCTTTTGGTCAACTTTGCGCACTGAAACGTTAAGCTTTAAGTGCTCCTGCAACAAACTCGGGTTTACTGAAACAGCCAGGGAATTGCGTCTATGCTGCGTTGATTTTAAGATGCCCTTCTGGTTAAGGTGCCCGAAAGACACACGGTAAGGTACAGTACTCCCAACTGTGCCACTCACGCTCACATTCTGATCATGGCTAAACGCCTTGCGATAGATTACATCCTGCCAATCTGTGTTTTCATTCCCTAACAGCCCTACCTGATCCGGAAACTCCTTCCTAACTAAACTTCTAAATTCATCCGCACTCAGCACATCCGCTTTTTTACGAAGTACAGATATACCAGCTGTAGTGGTGTAGGTCAGCTTTATTTTCTTATCAGGCACACCTTGCTTGGTAGTAACCAACAAAACTCCATTCGCAGCCCTGCTGCCATATATTGCCGTAGCAGCTGCATCTTTCAGTAAAGCTACAGAGGCAATATCATCAGGGTTTATAAAAGCGAAGGCGCTGATACGTTCAGAAGCAGAACTATTTGCGAGTGGTACACCATCCAGAACTAACAATGGTGCACTATTGCCAAAAACAGCTGCGCCCAGGCGGAGTTGCATAGTAGCACCAGCTCCTGGCGCTCCACCACTAGGCATTACCCGCAGACCAGCAATTTGCCCCTGTAGCAACTGCTCCAGCGAAGTAACCAAACCCTGGTTCAGCTGATCAGATGGTAATTGCCTGATGCTTTCAGTGATTTCAGCGGCTGGCTTTGCGCCATAGCCGGTTTGCAGCGTGTCAGGTGCCGCAGACTGTGCCGTGGCGGTAAGGGAAAGCAAGGCACAGCCAAGGGTAAGTATGCCAAAGCAGTTGCGCTTTAGGCAGAAGGGTAAAGTTTGTTTCAAAGGGCTTGGGCTAAAGTAAAAAAACAGCTGCAAAATAGCATTATTTTACCTCAGCGCCACACTGTAAAGTATAAAAAAAGCACAGACATTTCTGCCTGTGCTTTATGTTCATTTTAACAGTTTTACTGCGCCGGGTACCAATCTTTCAGGCGCACATCAATCTGCTTATTTTTGGTGTTCACCTGCTGCTTAAACGAATTTACATCGCTCAGGCCATTTTGGCCGCGGTAATGGTACGGGTAAATCATTTTTGGCTTGAAAGCTAGCACAGCCTCAGCAGCCTGATCTACATCCATGGTATAAGGCAAATTCATACTTACGAATGCTACATCAATGTTCTTGAGATTACGCATTTCGGGTATACCTTCTGTGTCGCCGGAAATATAAACGCGCTTGCCGCCCATCTCTAGTAAGTAACCATTGCCACGGCCTTTTGTATGCATGGCATCAGCGCTTTCCGGCAAGTTATACATTGGGACAGCTGTGATGTTGATCCCCTGCTGCATTGCTTTCTCACCGTTGTTCAGGATAACCAGTTGCTGCTTGTACTGCTCCGGTAGTTTATCAGCCACGGCCTGTGGTACTACCATTTTCACACCGGAAGTTTGCAGTGCACCAAGTGTTTTCGGGTCCAGGTGGTCGCCGTGGATATCGGTAATTAAAATAAGATCAGGCTTTGCAAGCCCCTCATACAACTCAGCACCTCCATAAGGATCAACAAACACATTTTTGCCACCGTAGTTAAGAACTAAAGAGCCATGTGTTACCGGCTGCACTACCAGTGGGCTTTTCTTGGTTTTGATGGTATCTGGTGTGGCTGCACGTTGTGCCTGAGCTGTAAAGAGGCCAAAGCAGAATGCTAAGACAAGTATAGGTTTTAGTTTCATAGTTGTTTTGATTTGAGATGAAACAGTATCGTGTGCAGAATGTTTTACTTGCCCGCTTATACGTTAGTTAAGGCCTACTTTACCTTTCACCGACATAAAAATCTTTTGTGAATCGAAACCTACGCCATTCTTAAAAACCGTTTCTGTCTTCCGAATCTGCTTGACATCCTTTTCCAAATCACCATTGATCAAAACAAGGTCAGCCTTCTTACCCTTTTCTATGGTGCCTATTTCTTTGTCTTTACCGAGATAAACTGCTCCATTTAATGTGCTGATCCTAATCGCTTCTTCCAGACTGAAACCGCCTTCCACCAAAAGCTCTACTTGCCGATGGTTAGCATAGCCTGCAATAGTTCTTCCAGCGCCAGTCGGGTCGGTACCGGCTACCAGTAAACCACCTGCATCATAAAACTGCTTCTCCCAAATCAGCTCTTTATTGAACAAGGCCACGCTGGCAGAATCTTTACCCTGTGCTGCTTTCCACTTGCTTACTACAGACTCCCTTACTTCTGGCAGCAGCGCCTCCTCGCCTCCACCCAGTATTGCTTCGCGACCAGTATAAGGCTCAAACACAGGTAAGGTAGACGTAACAGCTACTCCCTTACTGATCAGGTACTGCTGCAGCTCTTTCATTTTCGGGCTGTTCACTTCCAGTTTCAGCAAAGACTGCCGAGCCCCATCCGGACATTCGTTTTCTTTCTTATCAGAAACAAAATCGCTGCTAGCCATAAAGCCATGCTCCAGGTTGTCTATACCCAATTCGGCAGCCTCTCGGTAGGTAATAGAACAGAGATGCCCAGTCACCTTCAGGTTACGCTTATGCGCCTCACGCACCACAGCTTTTAGATCATCTTTGGTGGCATGCATATACATTTTAAAAGATGTACACCCCCGATCTGCCCAGAAATTTACTGTTTCAGCAGCATCTTCGGTACTTTTCACCGTATTCAGCGCCGGAATATCATAGGCCTTTCGTTCGATGTAAGGAGCGGTCACGTCCATTTCCGGACCAATAAACTTGCCTTCGGCAATCAGTTGCTTCAGGGCAAGATCTGTCTGAGGTTCTATACTTCCCGCCGTACGGATGGTAGTGGCACCACCTGCTAAGTATAACTTGGTAAACGTGCCCGGCATCTGTGCCACGTTGAAGAAATTATCCATCGGGATAGTATAATACAAATGCTCATGCACCATCACTAGTCCGGGAATAAGCGTTTTGCCAGAGCAGTTTATCACCTCGGCACCTTTGGGTACCTTCACCTTTTTCGCATCCCCCACCTGCTCTATCTTTCCGTCACGGAGTATAACAGTTTGGTGCTGCTTTGCAGGCCCACCTGTTCCGTCAATCACTTTGGCATCTGTAAGGGCGATCACCTTAGCTTGTGTAGAGATATACTCCCGTACCTGTGGGGTAAAAGTTTGTGCAGTAGCTGATGCTGCGGCACAGTACAGAGCAACAGCAGCCAAACAGGCACGGATAGTATAAAAGGGCTTTAACATGAGCAAGTAGTTTAAAAAGGATTTTGGAATGAGAGACTATACTTACACTGCCACCGGTGCTTTTATGCCTGGGTGCGGATCGTAGTTCAGCAGCTCAAAGTCTTCAAACTTAAAGCCGAAAATGTCCTTCACCTCCGGGTTCAGCTTCATGGTTGGAAGTGCGCGCGGCTCCCGGCTCAGTTGCTTCTGTGCCTGCTCCAGGTGGTTCAAGTATAAATGTGTGTCGCCCCCGGTCCAGATAAACTCTCCCGGTTCAAGGTCTGTTACCTGCGCCATCATCAGCACCAGCAAAGCATAGGAGGCAATATTGAACGGCACACCCAAGAAAACATCAGCAGAACGCTGGTAGAGCTGGCAAGACAACTTCCCATCGGCTACATAAAACTGAAAGAAGGCATGGCAAGGCGGCAATTTCATATTATTAATCTCCGCCACGTTCCAGGCACTCACAATGATACGGCGAGAGTCCGGATTGTTCTTTAGCTGATTCACCACCTGCGTAATCTGGTCGATATGTCCACCATCAGGAGTTGGCCAGTTACGCCACTGTGAACCGTAAACCGGACCCAGATCACCGTTCTCGTCTGCCCATTCATCCCAGATGCTCACGCCGTTCTCTTTGAGGTACGCGATGTTGGTATCGCCTTTTAAAAACCACAGCAACTCATGGATGATCGAGCGCAAATGCACTTTTTTGGTAGTCACCAGCGGAAAACCTTCTGCTAAGTTAAAACGCATCTGATGGCCGAAAATACTAAGCGTTCCCGTACCTGTTCTGTCTTCTTTTTTCACCCCCTTGTCCAGGATGTGCTGCATCAAGTCTAAATATTGTTTCATGGAAAGTATAGTTCTTGTGTGGAGGGTTAAAGATAGTATAAAGAGTGCTGAGTTGGTAATTCTGAGTCATGAGTTGTGCTTGTGGTATCGGATCAAACCACCCTTACCCCTCCTTAGATTAGATAAGGAGGGGAGTTTGTCATTGCTAGTGCCAAAGTATAAGTATCGTAGCAGGCGGTATTTTATTAATAGGTAGTGCCCTATCTCTATAAAGCTTGTACTTGAAGCGAGCGAAGCAGGCGCTACTGGAAAAATTTCCAGTCCTTGGGTTGAGTGCCTTGTGCATGTTGCGGTGCCCGAAGGGAAGCCGGAGCAGAGCGGAGGCAGCTTCAGGCACACAGCGCGATGCCCGAGGACGAGGCCCCGCTCACATAGGGCCCCTACCCCAGCAGTGAGCGCTCCAAAGCATAAAGTGAAACAATTGGTATATGGGGGAGCTGGAGGATGAAAAGGAATTAGAAAGTATAGCTTGTTTGAAGCTTCGGCATACAGTGGCAATGGAAAATGATTAACTCAGGTATAGCCAGGGCTGTAACAAGTATGGCTTTGCAAGCCAGTTGAGTTGCAAACTCAACATCTTAAAGGGATACAAGTCTGAAGACTTGCACCATGAAGGTTTTTAGAGGCTGTTTTGATTTAGTTGAGTAAAAAAGCAGGTGTCGGTTGTTGGGTAATAAAAGTTTACAGACTTATGACTTACCCAAGCGATTTAACCGAC
>NZ_JBHTLD010000121.1:0-15600 GCF_042678745.1 Pontibacter rugosus
GTAATATATATATGAACAATACTACTACAGCACCTGCAAAAGCCCGTTACCAACTGGTGGAATATAACGAAGCCAGCGCGGAGGTGAAAGCTGTATATGACGAGGCAATGCAAGCTCTGCAGTTGCCTTTTGTGCTTAACTGGTTTAAATGCCAGGGGCAGAATGCCATACTTTTACGTGGCAACTGGGCAAAGCTAAAGTCCACTTTGATTGAGGGGGAGGTTCCGAATGTGCTGAAGCAGCTCATTATTTACAACGTGTCTAACTTGCGCGGCTGCGACTACTGTGCTAAAGCGCACGGTATATTTGCTGATAGCATGAGCAAGATAATCAGCTCTGATGAAAACTACAGAGCCACAGACCTGGAGTCTTCGTTGCTGCCTAATAGCTACAAAACGGCTATACGCCTGGTAACTAAAGCGGCACTTTATAGTGAGGAGCTGACTGACGAGGATTTTCAGGATCTGAAGCAGGAAGGCTTTACGGATGCGGAGGTGCAGGAACTGATGGCACAGGCAGATTTAGTGAATATGCTGAACACCATCGCGACTGTGTCTGGTATTAAACTGGATAACGAACTAGCAGAGGCTGAGTTCTAACCTACATACTGGCATGGCCGTGGAAAACCAGATTCTCAGGATTACTTATGAGGCGTTCTCACGATTTTCCAACCAGCTTGTTCGCTGTCGCTCTTTACAGGCTGTAGCAGATTGCTTTCAGGTAAACCTTAAGTACCTGTTCAACTTCCACACGTTTAGGGCCAGTTATAAAAGAGGCGATTTATACCTGCATTTGCAGGTATCTGCCACAGGAGCAGAGCTGGTAGAAGGAAATGCACCAGCTTATTATCCTTTTGAACTTGATCTGATAGCAGAGCACACGCCCAGGTATTGGAACAGCTTACATGAGCTGGCGTTGCCAGCTGCCTACACGCTGCCTGCTGAAGAGGAGGGGGAGTTGTGGGGGTGGTTAATACAAAACGATGCAGACCGGCATATTGTGGTATCGGTACTTTCAGGCAGAAGCAAATTTTTTACTCGCAAGGATATAGCATTTCTAAAGCTGGTGGCTGAAAGCCTGGAGGCAAAATTATTTGAGCTGTGCCTGTTGCGAGAGCTGGATCAAAATAATATTCAGCTAAAGGACGCACTCCATACTATTAACGAGCAGAACTTAGTTATTTCCTCTATTATGGATTATCAACAGGAGGTAATCATAGAGCGAACGCAGGAAGTGGCTGCTAAAAATGCCAGACTGCTGGAAGTGTCAGTTCAAAATGCGCATAACGTGCGGGAGCCGCTAACACGAATTTTGGGCCTCATCAATGTACTGGATATGCGGACATGGTCGCTGGAGCAGATAACGAGCGAAATATTACCAAGGTTGAAGACATCAGCACAGGATTTAGACGAAACACTAAAAGATGTTATCGAAAAGTCTACAGCTGATTTAAAAGAATTACAAGTACAAGTATAAGAAGAGGCAGATGAAAAAAATAGTTTTAGTCGATGACATGGAGATATTCAACTTCATTATGGTCACTTCTATTAAGAATGTAAACCCCTCATTTTCTGTCCATGATTTTACAGATCCGGTACGGGCTTTTGCATCGCTTGATGAAATTGCCCCGGATGTGGTCTTTCTGGACCTTAATATGCCGATCATGGATGGATGGGCTTTTCTGGATAAAATGAAAGAGCAGAACATCAAGCAGAAAGTCTATATCCTTACCTCATCAACCAGTGAGCTGGACAGGCAGCGCTCGATGGAGTATGGCAATGTGGTGCAGTTTCTGGTAAAGCCTGTGGAGGAAGAACTGCTGGAAAAAATATTACAGCATGGCGAGCTTGTTTCCGAAGTGGAATAAGTGACTCAGCAAACACTGTAATTTGACAAACGACACTTGCACAGTACCCGATGTAGTGGTAATATGCTACAAAAGAGGCACTGTGCAAGTTGTATTATAAGCCAACGAGATTTAAATGCTTTTAAGGCTCGTATTAATGAAGAAACCTAATGAGTGATACCCGGTTTATACCCTGCACAGTAGCAGACCTCCATACTTTACAAGACATTGCCATCAACTCCTACGGAGATCATTATTTATACTTGTGGTTTGACGGTGGCATGTGGTACATTGATCGTAGCTTTAGTGATGCAGCTTTAAAAAAAGAGCTTAGTGACCCGAATACCTCATTTTACTTCGTTTATAACAGTGATAAACTTGTAGGTTTCCTGAAGCTCAACCTGAATAAGCCTTACGAGCAGTATACAGCAGAAGAAGCACTGGAACTGGAGCGCATCTACCTGACAAAGGCAGCTTCTGGCAAAGGCATCGGTACGGAAGCCGTAAAGTTCACAAAGACCATTGCTGAAGAACTGAACAAAAAGGTAATCTGGCTGAAGGCCATGGACAGCAGCCGCTCTGTAGATTTTTATGAAAAGAACGGCTTTGTGAAATGTGGCTCCGCCCAACTGGAATTTGAACAAATGAAGCCAGAGTACCGTGGCATGTATGTGTTGAAAATGGAGCTATAAGCGCCGCAGGTTATACCTCAAAAACTTTGTTGTCGTACATCATGTTCTACTTCAGATAACTGAAAAAGACATTACTTTGAATACAACATACGACATCATTATTATTGGCGCAGGTCCCATCGGGTTAGCAGCAGGCATTGAGGCGCAGAAAGCAGGGCAAAGTTACCTGATAGTGGAGAAAGGCTGCCTGGTAAACTCCATCTATAATTACCCGCTCAACATGACTTTCTTCTCCACCTCCGACAGGCTGGAGATCGGGGGCATCCCTTTCCCTTCCATTCATGCCAAGCCTACGCGTGCCGAGGCCATGGAATACTACCGCCGAGTAGCTGATACGTTCGAGTTGAACATCAACCTTTTTGAGCAGGTGAACCACCTGGAGTCAGCTGATGAAGTATATAAACTAAGTACAGACAAAGGTACTTATTTTACACGCCATGTGGTGGTGGCCGTAGGTTTTTACGGCATTCCAAACCTGCTTCATGTGCCGGGTGAGAACCTGCCCAAGGTGCGTCACTATTATTTTGACCCCCATTACTATTATCGTCAGAAGGTAGTAGTGGTAGGCGCTAATAACTCTGCCGCTGATGCTGCCCTGGAAACCTGGCGCAAGGGAGCCGAGGTAACCATGGTGATTCGCCAGCCGGAGCTGGGAAGTATAAAATACTGGACTAAACCTGACTTGGAAAACCGTATCAAGGCAGGAGAAATCAAAGCTTACTTCAACGCTAGTTTAACAGAAGTGCGGGAAGGGGAAGTTGAGATTCAGACACCGGAAGGAAAGGTAACGCTGAAAAACGACTTTGTAATTGCCATGACCGGTTATCAACCTGATTTCAGCTTTCTGGAGAAGATTGGCATAAAGCTAACAGAAGACGAAAAACGCTACCCACAGTACCACCCTGAAACCATGGAAACAAACCTGCCTAACGTATACCTGGCTGGTGTAATTTGTGGCGGTATGGATACGCATGTATGGTTTATCGAGAACTCACGGGAGCATGCCGTTAAGATCATCAAAGACATTGTGCAGGAAGAACAAACGGAACGCGTGTAACCTTTTCAAGTGCTTAGAGCAAAATCGTGTAGCATATAGGAGGGGGATACACATGCTCCGAAGTATAAATTTTGCTTTGTTAGGATAGGCCAAAGTATAAGTATACCTTTGTAGCTTGCATTGTTATCAACCCTTATAGAACTATACTTGCTTTTTTAAGGTTGATACATTAATACAGGTCGGGAATGGCCCAGGATGTCGATAGGATACTTCTCTACTACAGACATCATCATATCAGATTCCGGCCACCTTACCGCTAATGCAACGCACAAGGTGTTGCGCGGTTTTTATTTGAAAAACCATTGAATGACATTCGAAAATCTTAATTTGATTGAGCCAATCCTAAAAGCTCTTAAAACAGAAGGATACACCAACCCAACACCCATCCAAGAAAAGTCAATTCCGCTTATACTTCAGAAGAAAGACCTTTTAGGTTGTGCTCAGACGGGTACAGGTAAAACAGCTGCATTCTCTATTCCAATTCTGCAATTGCTGCACGAGCAGCAGCAGAACAGCGATCAGAGAGGCGGTCGCAAAATAAAGGCACTGATCCTCACACCAACACGTGAGTTGGCTCTGCAAATTGCCGACAGTCTTGCCTCTTACGGGAAGCACACAGGCTTAAAGCACACGGTTGTTTTCGGTGGTGTGTCGCAGCGTGCGCAAACAGATGCTTTGCGTGCCGGCATTGATATTCTGGTAGCTACGCCAGGTCGTTTGCTTGACCTGATGGCGCAGAAATACGTTCACCTGAACAGCATTGAAATGTTTGTGCTGGATGAGGCTGACCGTATGCTGGACATGGGTTTTGTGAACGATGTGCGCAAAGTGCTGAAAGTATTGCCAGAGAAAAAGCAATCGCTGTTCTTCTCGGCTACGATGGCACCTGAAATCCTGAAGCTGGCCAACACTATTTTGGTAAACCCATCGCAGGTGGAGGTAACCCCGGTATCATCTACAGCCAATACCATTAAGCAGGCGGTATACTACGTTAAAAAGAACGACAAGAAAAACCTGTTGCTTCACTTGTTGAAGGACGGTTCTATTGACCGTGCGCTTGTATTTACCCGTACTAAACACGGTGCTGATAGAGTAGCTCGCGACATCAGCAAAGCTGGTGTGCAGGCAGAAGCCATACATGGTAACAAGTCACAGAATGCGCGTGTTCGTGCCCTTGATAACTTCAAGAAAAGCCAGACGCGTGTTTTGGTTGCTACAGATATTGCCGCGCGTGGTATTGATGTTGACGACCTGAGCCATGTGATTAACTACGAACTGCCAAACGAGCCGGAAACTTATGTACACCGCATTGGTCGTACAGGTAGAGCAGGCGCAAGCGGTATAGCGCTATCTTTCTGCGATGCAGAAGAGACGCCATACCTGGCAAGTATACAGAAACTGATCTCTAAGTCTGTTCCTGTTATTGATAACCATCCGTACCCGCTTACTGCCAAAGATTTTGCAGAGGCAGCTAGTACGGTGAAGCAACAAAAGCAGCAGAAAAGAAGCGGTGCTGGCAGACGTCCAGCAAGTGGAGGTAGCAGCGGAAGCAGACCAGCTGGTGGCCCACGTAATGGAGGCGGCAGCAGCCAGGGCAACCGTAGCGGTGCACCACGTGGTGAAAACCGTAGTCGCTTTGCTAAGTCAAATGCATAAAACTGCTTCAGCAGAAAGTGAAAGGTCCTGCCGGTGATAAATCGGCAGGACCTTTTTTTGTAAATCAGGATTTGCAGGAGGAGGAAAGGATATTAAGGATTTTTTTTGGATAGCTGCATCCGCCAGACTTCACACCGGGCGTAGCTCCAGCAAATACCTGTTTGAGTTTAAAAGATATTAATTGCTGCCACAGCTTCAGATGCTCTGTGCATCCACCCGTTTATGACTTGGGATAGTATAAAGTCAACATGGTTTATGCAGGGCACAAGCGGACGCTTACGCCATAACAGGAGTCACAGGCTAGGAACCTAATGAGCCAATTACTCAAAATTAACCTTCTGCTCCTCCCTTACCCGCTGTTTCGCTCTGCTTACTAAGTATACACCTGCAAAAATTAACAACGCATATAATCCTTTCTGCCATGTAAAAACATCTTTTCCAAGGCCAACGGCTATAAGTATGGCCATAACAGGTTGTAGGTAAATGTAGGCGCCTACTAAAGATGGACTGGCATAACGGAGTGCCCAGGTATTAAGCAGGTATGCGACAATGGTGACTCCAAGCACCATAAAAAGTATGGCAGCCCAGATAGAAACAGGAAAAGAACTGTAAGTTGGTGTCAGCAACTGCGAGAAGCCGAAGGGCAGCACAAGTACGGCACCTACTGTAAAGATGCGGCTCACAATGGTGATGGTTTGGTAGCGTTGCATCAGCGGTTTCACTAGCACCAGGTATAAACCAAAAGAAGTGGCGTTTAGGATAATGAGCAGGTCACCAAGTAAGTTACCACTGGCGCTCTCGCCACGCGAAGTATAAATCAGCAGAAAAGCACCGAGACAGGCAATTAGAATTCCTGTTACTTTACGTTTGCCAACACGCTCGTGCAAAAGTATGGCTGAGAATATAAGCACTACAATCGGTACCGTAACCTGTAGCAAAGCTGCATTGATTGGGGCCGTTAAGTTAAGGCCACTAAAAAAACACAACTGGTTTACGGCTATACCTGCCACGCCACAAAGTATAACCCGCATGTTGTCTGCCCTGCCAACAATTTTCTCTTTGGTTACAAAGCGGGCGAAAATACCGAAGAACAATGCTGCCGACACCACGCGTATCACAATTAATCCAAAAGGACCCACATAGGCAGGCATTACCTCTTTGGCTATACTATAGTTACTCCCATAAATTAACGCCACCAGAAAAAGCGACGCATGCACCTGTACTTGTTTGTTCATAGCGTAAAGGTAGCTTGTTTCATTTTGAAACTTATGTTGCTACACGTATTGGTTTTGTGGTGATCAGTAGTTGCTCTGCTGGCAAAATGTTGAGTAGCTTTGAAGTAAAGTTAATTTAAGCCTGTTTTAGCTTGTTCTCAAAGTATGCCAAAGTCATAGCCCAAGCCTCTTTTGCAGCATCCGGGTTGTAACTGCTGCGCTGATCGCAATGGAAGCCGTGGTCTGCATAAGAAATCACCACATTCAGATATGCTTTGCCTGCTGCTTCTACCGCCTCTATAATGCTTTGCACCTGTTCCTGTGGAATATGGGTATCCTGACCTCCCCAGAAGAAAAGGTGAGGCGCCTTTAGGTTAACCGCTTCATCTAGCAAGGCAGGTATGCCGCCGCCGTAATAGGATACTGCTGCTGAAAGAGGGAGCACCGCATTAGCAAGAAAAGAAACCCTGCCGCCCAGGCAAAAGCCGATGCTGCCAATTTTATCAGACTGCACAAACGCTTGTTCCTGAAGCCATTTATAGCAAGTCTGCAAATCTGCAGTTAAACCTTCTTTTGTGATGGCTTGGTAATGTGGGGCTACAGCAGCGAAGTTATCGTAAGGCCCTTCATAACCACTGGGGGCAGTGCGATGGAACAGTTCAGGCGCGATCACCACGTAACCTTCCTGTGCAAGGCGCTCTGCCACATCACGTATATGGCTGTTCACGCCAAAAGCTTCCTGCAATAAGATAATGCCGGGCATAGGTGTCTGCTCATCGGGCATGGCAATATAAGCACCCATTTCAGAGCCGTCAGCAACCGAAAGTGTTATAAAAGTATGGTTATCCATGATGAAAGATCAAGTATAAAAAGTTGAGATATGGGTTTCATTTGTCCTGCTTCTTTAGCTACTGAGGAGGCACGTTAGTTTATGTTACCGCAAGCGAGCAGTAGTTACTTGTTAAATGGAGCGATCTACCATTTTCATAGCTGCTTCATTATAGCGGTTACCGGTATTGGGGTATTTTGCCAGCAGGTTTTCAATACCTTCCAAGTCAGCGGAAGTTAAATGCACGTCTACTGCCTCCACATTTTCCTGTAAGTACTTTCTCCTTTTAGTACCGGGTATCGGGATAATGTTTTCTCCCTGTGCCAGTACCCAGGCCAGTGCCAATTGTGCAGGAGTGCAGCTTTTGATGCCGGCAAACGCTGCAAATTCCTTTGCCAATTGCTGGTTGTTATCCAGGTGTTCCTCATGAAAACGGGGTAAAGATTTGCGCATATCATCATCTGGCAGCTGTTGCATATCTACAGTGTTCGTTACCAAACCCCTTACCAGTGGGCTGAAAGGTATAAATCCAATTCCTAACTCTTTACAAAGTGGGAGTACTTCCTGCTCCACATCGCGGGTAAGGAGTGAATACTCAGACTGTACGGCAGCAATCGGGTGAACGGTATGTGCTTTGCGTATGGAGGCAGGAGATGCTTCAGACAAGCCGATATATCGCACCTTGCCCTCTTGCACCAGGTCGGCCATTGCGCCTGCCATCTCCTCTACAGGTATATTCGGGTCAATGCGGTGGGCATAGTATAAGTCTATCACCTCCACGTTCAGCCGCTTCAAACTGCCTTCCACTGCCTGTCGCATGTAAGCCGGTGAACCATTAAAAGCCAGGTTACCGCTTTGGTCGCGGGTAAAGCCGAACTTAGTGGCTATAAATATCTTATCCCGGTTAGGCGCAAGCACCTTTGCAAGTAGCTCTTCGTTATGATGTGGACCGTATACATCAGCCGTATCCCAGAAGTTGATGCCTAGGTCAAGTGCCAAGTGCAGTGTAGCCAGTGATTCGTCGTCGTTGCGCGTACCATAAGCCTGGCTCATGCCCATACAGCCAAGCCCGATAGCAGAAAGCAGTTCGCCTGTATTGCCTAATTTTCTGTATTTCATAATTAGCTGTAGTTATTGATGGATTAACAGAATGCATCATCACAAGTTATCTTTTACTTGCCTTGCCCCCTTGTAGTTGCTCCTGTGGCTGCATCTTGTCTGGTGGTGAGCCACCTGCTACCTATATCTTTTTATCTTACTGGTAGGTTATTTTGCTTTTGAACCGTATACAGGCAGATCAAAGCTATAATACTATTTAAAATATGATAAATAAAATGCCTTTAACCGTCAGAAGATCTATTGAAATAATGGGTATTTTCTTCTTAGGATGGTTAATTGTTTTAGGCAAAGGGATACTAGCTCCTTTGTTGATGGCTTTCTTCTTGAGCATCATGCTGCTGCCTCTCTACAGGTTTTTCAGGAAGTATAAATTTCCCGATGCCCTTTCCATCGGTATAAGTCTGCTGGCACTGGTACTGGCACTGGGTTTGATCATCTGGTTTTTTTCTTATCAGATTGCAAGCCTGGTATCTGACTTTCCTACCATACAAGAAAATGTAACGAAACATCTACGCACCTTAAGCGCATGGGTCGAAGATATTTCTCCGCTGTCTACCGCTGAGCAGACAAGCTTTATCAGTGAGCAAAGCAGTAGAATTTTAGGCTATGCCGGTAATATGCTCAGTGGTGCGGCACTTTCTATTACAGGCATTTTTGTGTTTCTGGGTTTGGTGCCGATATACATCTTCCTGCTGCTGTTCTACAAGAACCTTCTGCTACGATTTGTGTTTTTCTGGTTTTCAAGAGATATGCATGAAAAGGTAGAAGGTGCCATGCGCGAGATGGAAGTTATCATCAAAAGTTACCTTTTCGGTTTGTTGATTCAGATAACTTATATCACCGTTTTATTAGGCGGTATCCTGATGATCATCGGCATTAAACATGCACTGCTGATTGGGGTGATCTTTGCCTTCCTGAACCTGATACCTTACGTGGGCGCTTTGCTGGGTAACATCATCGGTGTCTTGATCACGCTTGCCTCTTCTTCAGAACTATGGCCAATTGTTACAGTGTTAGGCGTTATTGCCGCAGTTCAGTTCCTGGATAATAATATCCTGATGCCTCGCATTGTAGGTTCAAAAGTCAAAATCAATGCCCTGGCTTCGATTGTGGGCGTGATAGTGGCAGGCGAGATAGCAGGCGTGATTGGTATGTTCCTGTCGTTGCCGATCATAGCCGTGTTAAAAATCATTTTCGACAGAACACAAAACTTTAAGCAATGGGGTATTCTGTTTGGTGATGAGCGCCCTTCTGAAAGCCCGATGGTAGAGCCCGCTTTACGCAAAGATAACCAGAAGGTGGATCAGCAACTGGAGCGGGAAAACAACATAGAATCAACAGATGAATCGGAGCATAAGAGCTGAGAAAGATTAACCTGTGGTACAAGGAAGGTGCTTAATCTTTCCTGTTTTAAGGAGAGGGCTAGCGCACCTGCCCCTGTGTAAAGCTTATACTTACCTCTTTGGCTTCAATTTCGTAAATTTGTCTTTATCCGGTTTCGGAGCAAGTATAAACAGAGCAAATGATTCACCCAAACATACCTTTGGCCGAACGCATGCGGCCGCACAACCTTGATCAATATTATGGACAAAAACACCTGGTAGGCCCTACAGGTATTCTGCGCCGCTATATAGAAGGTGGCGTGATACCAAGTATGATTTTATGGGGACCTCCAGGAGTAGGTAAAACAACGTTGGCTAACATTATAGCTAACCAGATGAAAGTGCCTTTTGTAGCTTTGAGTGCTATTAACTCAGGCGTAAAAGACATACGGGAGGTAATAGAGCAGGCAAAGAAAAGGCAGGGAACGGTCTTGTTTATAGATGAAATTCACCGTTTTAACAAGTCGCAGCAGGATGCCTTGCTAGGTGCCGTAGAGAAAGGAACAG
Source organism: Pontibacter rugosus (assembly GCF_042678745.1). NCBI lineage: Bacteria > Pseudomonadati > Bacteroidota > Cytophagia > Cytophagales > Hymenobacteraceae > Pontibacter > Pontibacter rugosus. The sequence continues at coordinate 10,303 of NZ_JBHTLD010000121.1, forward strand.
TCACACTGGTGGGCGCCACAACCGAAAACCCTTCTTTTGAGGTGATCTCGGCTTTGCTGTCGCGCTGTCAGGTGTACATACTGAAGCACCTCACCAAAGACGAGCTGATTGAGCTGGTGGACAAGGCACTGGAACAGGATGAATGGATGCGCCACCGCAACGTGCGGGTAGAGGAGTATGAAGCTCTGCTAACCATCTCAGGCGGAGATGCCCGAAAGCTACTGAACCTGCTGGAGATAGTGGCCGAAGGTGTAAAAGGCGATGAGGTAGTGGTGAAGAACGAACTGGTGCAGCAGGTGGCGCAGCAAAATATCGTGATGTACGATAAATCCGGTGAAATGCATTATGACCTGGTTTCTGCCTACATCAAGTCCATCCGCGGTTCTGATCCCAATGCTGCCGTATACTGGCTGGCGCGTATGATAGAAGGCGGCGAAGATCCGAAATTTATTGCCCGTAGGTTACTTATTGCTGCATCTGAAGACATCGGCCTGGCTAATTCCAATGCGCTGCTCATGGCTACCTCCTGCTTTCAGGCAGTGCAGATGATTGGCTATCCGGAAGCAGAGATTATACTTTCGCAGTGTACTATTTACCTGGCAACATCTCCTAAAAGCAATGCCTCGTACAAAGCCATCAAGCAGGCCAGGGCTGTGGTGCAGCAGACTGGTAACCTGCCGGTGCCTTTGCATATTCGTAACGCACCCACCAAGCTGATGAAGGAGATTGGCTACGGCAATAACTACAAGTATGCCCATGATTACGAAGGTAATTTTGTGCAACAGGAGTTTATGCCACAGGAGCTTAGCCAGCGTTCCCTATTCCAGCCCGGAAACACAGCCCGCGAAAACGAGATGCGCAAGCAACTGCAGACGCAGTGGGGCAAAAAGTATAACTATTAGTTCAGAGTATCGGGTGCTGAGTCTTGAGTTAAATGGGGCCTTTGGAAATGTTCGTGATGTGTTGAAGTTATTGAAAGCGATAACTCAACCTTGATTTATGAGCTGTTGCTTCAGAACTCGAGACGCAGAACTCAGCACTCTCTAAGTTTTGTCTAGGAAAAACAGAGGTTGGTCGAGAAGGGGAGAAGCAGATGAACTTTACGTATTAAATTTGATTATTAAAGGTACAGTGCTGTAGTAAGCTCTGGTTTATAAGCATTTTCAAACCCTACAAAACATGCTAAATTTCCTCAAATACGTGTTAGCAACTATAGTTGGCCTTCTCGTATTCTTTTTTATCAGCATTCTGCTCTTAATAGGAATAGCTGCCAGTGCATCATCTAGCGATGAAGTGAGCGTAGCCGAAAATTCTGTGCTTGAGCTTAAGTTTAATAAACCGATTACAGAGCGGGACCCCAAAGACCCTTTGGCTGAAATTGGATTTTCGTTTGGAGGGTTATCCAGTACCGATGGCTTAGATGAAATAAAGGCTGCCATACGCCGAGCTAAGAGCGATGATAACGTAGAAGGCATTTTCCTGAACATGACCTTTGTGGATGCCGGAATGGCAAAGCTGGAGGAGATCCGAAACGAACTGATTGACTTCAAAAAGTCTGGTAAGTTTGTGGTGTCCTATACTGACCTCTCGACGGAAAAAGCGTATTACCTGGCATCTGTGGCTGACCGCATTTACCTGAACCCGATGGGAACGGTAGAGTTTAACGGTATGAGTTCTGAGTTGATATTTTTTAAACGCCTGCTGGATAAACTGAACATTGAAGCGCAGATCTTTAAGGTAGGTACCTACAAAAGTGCTGTAGAGCCCTTCTTTCTGGAGAAAGCCAGTGAGGCTAACCGTGAGCAGCTTAACTCTTTCCTGAACTCTATTAACAACTACCAGTTACAGCAAATAGCTAAATCACGTGGTATTTCTACGCAGGAGCTTAAAAATGTGCAGGATAACTTGCTGGTGCGCAACCCAGAAGATGCCAAGAAATTTAAGCTAATCACAGATATCGGCTATTACGATGAAGCGCTTACTTACATCAGAGAAAAAGTGGGTATTGAGGAGACAGACAAACTGAAATTAGTAGAGCTATCAAAGTATAAAAAAGTAAAAGATAATATAGAGGTAAGCACTTCTAAAAACCGCATTGCCTTGATTTATGCAGAGGGTGACATTGTAGACGGTGAAGGTGATGATGGCAATATTGGAGGCAACCGATTTGCAGAGGCAATCCGTAAGGCGCGCCTTGATGAGAACGTAAAAGCCGTTGTGTTGCGAATCAGTTCTCCGGGTGGTAGTGCCCTGGCATCTGACGTGATCTGGCGCGAGGTTCAGCTTACCAAAAAAGTAAAGCCTGTTATTGCCTCTATGTCTGATGTGGCTGCTTCAGGTGGTTATTATATTGCCATGGGCTGCGATACCATTGTGGCACACCCGAACACCATTACCGGCAGCATTGGCGTATTTGGTGTTATTCCGAATGTACAGGGATTCCTGAATGAGAAACTTGGCATCACGGTAGACCACGTAAGTACAGGTAAGTTTGCTGATATGCCCACCATCACCCGCCCTATGACAGAGCAGGAGAAAGAAATCATGCAGAACCAGATCAACCAGATTTATGACACCTTTACCAGCAAAGCAGCACAGGGCAGAGGCATGAGTCAGGACCAGCTGAAAGAGTATGCTTCTGGCCGTGTGTGGTCAGGTGCTGAGGCCAAAGAGCGTAAGCTGGTAGATGTATTTGGCGGATTGGAAGAAGCCATTGCCATTGCTGCTAAGAAAGCAGGAATCCAGGATGATTACCGCTTAAAAGAACTTCCTGCCCGTAAAACCTTTATGGAAGAGTTTTTAGGAGGTATGAGCGCTCAGGCAAAAGAGCAAAGTATAAAAGCTGAAATGGGCGAGCTTTACCCATACTATAAATTATATCAAAAAGCATCAAACATAAAGGGTGCGCAGGCGCGTATGCCTTTTGACTTGGTAGTGCAGTAGTCATCCAATTTTGAATAATTGAATAACTACGTTTTGAATGAGTGGATGAGTGATTGAGTGAATCAGTCAAAAATCTACAGCTATAAAAAACCGTTTTTGGGTATTATGCCTGAAAGCGGTTTTTGTTTTATGGCTTAGCTATTTTTCGCAACTTTGCCGCACGTGAATTTTGGGTTAAGCCGCTTGAACAACCTTTGCTATACTTCAATTGGCAGGTTACCTGAATTGCCCGTTTAAAATTCACTCATTTCAGTTATTCAAAATTCAAACATTATAAATATGCAACTACAAGAGTCTACCAGTTACATACAGCAGCGCATAACAGATTTTGCGCCAGCGTTCGGAATTATACTTGGCACTGGCTTAGGAGCCCTGGTAAACGATCTGGAAATAAAGTACACCATCCCGTATGATGAGATTCCTAACTTCCCGGTTTCTACCGTAGAAAGCCACTCAGGTAAATTGATATTCGGCTTGCTGGCTGATAAACCGGTTGTTGTAATGCAGGGGCGTTTCCACTACTACGAAGGATACAGCATGGAGCAGGTTGTTTTTCCGGTGCGGGTGATGAAACTGCTGGGAGTACAGAAACTGATTGTTTCTAACGCAGCCGGTGGTTTAAATCCGGGGTTTGATACCAGCGATCTGATGGTTATTACAGATCACATTAATTTGCAGCCAAGCAACCCGCTAATAGGTAGAAACCTGGATGAGCTTGGGCCTCGCTTCCCAGACATGAGTGATGTGTATGACGAGCACTTGGTGCGTGAAGCGATGGTGATAGGAGAGGATCTTGGTATAAAGCTACAGGAAGGGGTATATGTAAGTGTGCCTGGCCCGATGCTGGAAACACCGGCAGAATACAGGTACCTGAGCGTAATTGGTGCTGATGCAGTAGGCATGTCTACGGTGCCGGAAGTTATTGCTGCCCGCCACATGGCTATGCCGGTTTTTGCTGTTTCGGTTATTACCGATATGTGTACTCCGGATAGACTTAAAAAAGTGAAGCTCTCTGACATACTAGAGGCTGCTGCCATTGCCGAGCCACGCATGACGGCGCTGATACGCGAGCTTATCCGCCGCAGCTAAGTTAAGTAAAAAAATATACAGGGGCCGTACCAGCGATAGGTGCGGCCCCTGTATTTTCTACCTTTCTGAAAACCGGAACGTAATGCCCCAGCTCCCCCGGAATATAGGATCCAGACTTGATCCAAAGCTACCTAGCAAGGCCACCTCTGTATGAAAGCCGAACTGCTTTTTCTCAAATGGAAACACACTCAGACCTACAGGTATAACCAGCCCGTCAAATTCGCCAGCACGAACCCCTAAGCCTGCATCCAAGTAGTAGTCCTCCTTCCGAAGAAATTTGTAAGGGAGCACAGCTTCTAAACTAAAGTTAGAGCCGGTATATACATCTGTGCTGAATCGAAGTTCGGGTGCAAAACGTTCAAACTCGTAGCCCACTGCAATGAAAGGAATACTTGATTGGTGATACGACGTGTTTACCTGTGCAAAGCCAGGTAAAGCCGCTAAGGCAACCATTAAAAGCAGAAGGATAAGTTGTTTCATAAAATGTTAGTTAGATATCAAGTATCCATATAGAAGGAAGAGAGCCACGGCATTGTTGAACATATGCTGGCCTACACACCAGCCAAAACCAAGGCGGAGGCGGGTATAGCCTAAAAAAATACCCCCTACAAATTGTGGTAATACCTGCAATGGCAGCATGTATAGGGGTAGGTTTAGGTCCTGGTAGTTGAGCAGGTGCATACCTGCAAACAGGAGCGTAAAGAAATAGAACACTATCGTAAAGTGATTTGTCCAGAGGCGACTAAGTATTCCTTTCAACTTTTTTGATTTAAAAAAAGCTACTACGAACGCAGTTATCGAAGCTAGTATAACCAGTAGCGCAGGCAGGCTGGTTTGGGTTCTAATAATTAAAGCCGGACCATAATGGAAAAGGAAAGTTGCAAGTGCCGCTACCAAAAAAACACCAGAGTATTCAAGAGGCAAGCGAAACACAATTTCTTCTTTTAAAGGCGCAAACAGCACAAACGTGACGAACAACAACAGAAAAGGCTTGTTAACAACCAATGCCCATACCTGTTCTTTCCCCTGCACCTGAAGTCCCATTGCCTTATAAAGATAGCTGAGCAATAGCAACAGCACTGTGAGCACGACCAGTTCGATCAGCAAAATCTGAAATATAAGCGGGAGTTTCACTTCTACCACGTTATGCTCTCGTTTGATAGGAGCAGGACGCAGTGTGAATTTCCAGAGGTTTTTTATAGTATCCAGTATAGAGGGAGGAGGCGTAAAAGGAGGGGCTTCCATAAAAAAATAAGGTGTTTTCAT
>NZ_JBHTLD010000122.1:0-15599 GCF_042678745.1 Pontibacter rugosus
GTATAGCAGGCTGATGATATTTATATTAGTAGGCTATTTTATACTACCTGGCTCATACTTAACGTTTTAAAACAAACTAATTTAGGCAAAATGAATAATAAGAGCAGCTATAGCTTTTACACATACAAAATATAGCTATATTTGTTTGCTCAACAAGATGCAACCTTTTACAGGTTTTCGGAATCATCATTAAAAACATTAAACCCGGAAGCTGTGATACTGACATTAATACGCTACCCTAAATTCAACAAACTTAATACTCCGGCAAAGATGGCTATACACAAGCTACTACCTGGAGAGCAATACCTTATCCAGACAGTTGATAAGCGAATCGCCCTCACCACACACCGCCTTATTCAGCGGAGCACTCCCTGGTCGCCCCAGGAGAGCCAGGCTGTTATGCTTGAAGATATCTCATCCTGGGATGTTAAGCATTCCGGCAACAAATTATACCTGTTTTTGAGTATCCTGTCTGCGCTGCTTGTATACTTTAACGATTCCTTTTTTCTGTTGACAGGCTTTTTTGTTGCGCTGTTCCTGATGACGCGCAGCCAACGTGTACATGTGCGTACCACGCAAGGTACTACGATGGTGTTGCCCCTGGATGTAGAAAACAGCCGCATCCGCAGCCTGATTGATATGGTAAAGCAGGCACAGACGACCCGTATCACGAACTTACAGTACAATGCAATGGCAGCAGCTTAAATAACTGCACCTACTTACTTAATGCGAAGCACCTGCCACAGGTGCTTTTTGTTTGCACAGCGGGATGGCAATAACTTGACACTGCCACCGTATTATAGCTATATTTAGAGGTTTTACAGGCGCATACCTTATTTGTGCCTTCTGATATAGCTTTTAACGTGAAAACATACCAACTCAAGATTAAACAGGTATTAAGTGAAGTAAGCAAAGTAGTGGTGGGCCAATCATACATGGTAGACCGCTTGCTGATCGGCCTGTTCACTGGCGGACACATCTTACTGGAGGGCGTGCCAGGCTTGGCTAAAACCCTTACCATCAACTCGCTTTCCAAAGCGCTACACCTGGATTTCCAGCGGATACAGTTTACGCCCGACCTGCTTCCCTCTGACCTGATCGGCACCATGATTTATAACCAGAACGCTTCTGCTTTTGAGGTGAAGAAGGGGCCGATATTTGCCAATCTTATACTTGCTGATGAAGTGAACCGCTCCCCAGCCAAAGTACAGTCGGCGTTGCTGGAGGCGATGCAGGAAAAGCAGGTAACTATTGGCGAAACTACCTTTATGCTGGACCTGCCCTTCCTGGTGCTGGCTACCCAAAACCCAGTGGAGCACGAAGGCACCTACCCGTTGCCCGAGGCGCAGGTAGACCGTTTTATGATGAAGGTGTACATTGACTACCCAAAGAAAGAAGACGAGTTGGAGATTATGCGCCGCATGGCCAACATGGGCTTTGCCGACACTGTCACTAAGGTGCTTTCTAAAGAAGATATCTTTGCCATCCGCAACGAGATAAATCAGGTTCAGATTTCAGAGACGCTAGAAAAATATATTATAGAACTGGTGTTTGCCACACGCCGCCCTGCTGATTACGACCTGAACGAGTTTGCACCCTACATACAGTTTGGTGTTTCTCCAAGGGCAAGTATAGCGCTGAACCGTGCCGCCAAAGCCGTCGCCTATTTTGATGACCGCGACTATGTACTCCCTGAAGACATCAAAGATGTGGCACATGACGTGATGAACCACCGCATTATACTTAACTATGAAGCAGAGGCTGATGGCATTAAAACAAAGGACTTTATAGAAGCCATACTTCGGAAGGTGCCAATTAGCTAGTGGTATAGGTATAGTGCAGCAGGATAAGCCCTCTCCCGCTACAGCTCCTTAAAACTGCACCGGCCGCGCCGCTCACACCAACCTCACCTCACATTTTGCGTAACTCCTAACGCTCCCTCAACACGCCAGGTGCTGTGGGAGCGTATTTTTTTAACTTAACTGAAGGAGTATGTTTAGAGGTATACTTAAAATGTTGTTGCTGCGCAAGCTGATGGGTGGCGGAGGCAGAACAGGCGGCAGAAGCCGGGGCGGCTGTGCTGGCATAGGGTGCCTTGGCCTGATTGTTATACTTGTACTGGCCTACTTCCTGTTCAGCTATTTAGGTGGCGGAGGTGGTGCCGCTGCTGATTTTTAATATATCCGGCTTGCTGCCGACAGCTTTCAACTCGTGTCCTACTATGATGTCGAGTCTGTGACTCGATTGGCTTAAAAAGCCATACCTGTTTAGCGATGGCTATACTTGCTAGCTATTCTCTGACTTCTATAGTTTCTGCTTGCTTCAACTTGTAACAAGCTGTCCTTTATAGCTTCCGCTCATCCTCTAGTTCCCAAACACCAACTGTTTCACCTTTTGCTTTGGAGCGCACACGGCTGGGGTAGGGCATATATGACCGAGGCCCTGCCCTGGGGCACCGCAAACATGCAAGGCGCTCTTTTCAGATACCCATACCACGGCACATCCAAAATAGCAACCTGAATAAAAAAAGAAACCCGCCAAATGGCGGGTTTCACGCAAGGCGGGAGACTAAACCGCTTGCTACTGATTGCCACGATGTTTCTCACCCATACATGTGCAACCAATATTTTTGCTTAGTAAACAGTATTCTGTGGGTCGAAGTTTGCCCAGCCAGCAGTCCAGTCAGTTGCACCGAAGGCACCGATATAGTTTACCTGCTCGAAGAAGCTACCTAAACCTGTAAAGCTAGCACCAGACTGCAATTGAGTGCCTGTGGTGAAGTTAGGAGCGCCTGTTTGCTTGAAAGAGTTAGCTATACCTAAAGTAGCCGCATCGTTTACTACGCTGTTTCCTTTGCCAGCAGCATTAAACCAGGTAGCCACATCAAACGTGCTTGCAGATGTAACAGTAAGTGCTTTGCCTGCAGGAGTACCAGCAATTATTGTATTCTGAATTTTGAAAGTACCTGCTGTAGCATTGCTCTCTGTAGGAACACCATCTAGCAGCAAGCCAACAGGCCAACCAGCTATAAGAGAGTTGTGCAGTTTAGTTTGGTTGTTGCGACGCAGGTGAAGACCACGACCGTAGTTGCTGCTAATTGTTGCAGCAGTGTTAGTGCCTAACGGGCCAAACAAACTAACATTAGAATAAGTTGGAGCTGTAATAGGCGTAGCAGGAGTACCTGAACCATCATTGTCAGACTCAAAACCATTAGAAGCAGATGCATCAGCTACGGCAGGATCAGAAATTCCAACAAGGAACTGTAGGTTACCAGAGTAGCCATTGTCAGTGTCAAACATATCATCTACAGGCTTGTAAACGATCAGGTGTTTTGCATTTACAGTTCCACCGAACCATTCGATTCCGTCATCACCACTGTGGGAAACCTGTACATAATCGATTGTAGTACCTGAACCAACTCCACCCAATGTAAGCCCGTTGATCTCGTTATTTGGTTGGAAAGCCACACCAGGGAATTCTATACGCACGTAGCGTAATACGCCAGAATTATCTGCAGCATCGGTGCCACCGTAAAAGCTGCCAACACCGCCTTCTATTTCTACTTCATTGCCTCTATTAACAGGGGCCTTACCCAAGACGATAAGACCACCCCAATCACCGGCAGCACGACGGCCTGCAGGCTGGTTTGAAGTAAAGACAATTGGTTTAGCGGCAGTTCCATCTGCCATAATTTTAGCGCCACGCTCAATGATTAATGTACCTCTTGAGGTAGACTCACCCTTGATTACAGTGCCTGGCTCTATTGTTAACGTTGCTCCATTCTTAATATATACAAAGCCTCTCAAAAGATACTTTGTATCAGCCTTCATCGTGAAGTTCTGGTCCGTAGATCCAGAAACTACCGTCATGCCATTCTCCTGGCTGGTGGTAAGGCCGCCCTGCCCTGGCTCAACTGTCTCTGTGTCGTCTTTGTCGTCTCCGTCGCAAGCAACAAACGATACTGCCAGAAAGGATACTAACAATAAATTAAATAGCTTTTTCATAATCATGATAAAAATTATTAAGTGGTTTTAGTGTTTATTGCTTTCAATTAGAATTTGTATGTAACACCTATAGTTGAGTACTGCCCTTTGCGAAACTCTCTGAATGGCTCGTCAACAGAAGAAATTTTATTGTCCTCGTTTGAGTCTTGGATAAGGCGTGTCTTTTGGTTGAGCAGGTCCTGGATTCCGGCCTTAATCTCAAAATGCTCACCTATACCTTTTGTTAAAGAGATATCAATCTGGTTGCGTGGCATTTCATAAATTGTCTCGCGCAGGTCACTTCCAGCTGCAAAAATTCGTTTTCCAATCACGTTGTACAGCACGTTCAGCTGAAGCTGGCTAGCATCGTCCTGGTAATAAATTCCTGCGTTTACTACATAAGGAGACTGCCCAACCATTTGCCGCTTGCCAGGCTGATAAGCGGCACTATTGTCTGAAATTTCTACTTCGCTCTTATTTAGGGCAGCGTTCAAAACCAAAGAAGTATTCTGTATTAGTTTAGACTCCGACAAGTGTAGTAGAGACTTTCTTACTTCTGCCTCAAGACCTAAGCTGTAAGCATGCTTAGAGTTCTCAAACTTGATTGCGTTTCCACCAGAAGTGTTGGCAAAAACTGTTTCTATAGGCTTATTGAAGTATTTATAGAATGCACCGATTGAGAACACCTCGGTAGGGTTAGGATAAAATTCGTAGCGAATGTCGCCGTTATAGATTGTCGCTGTTACCAGGTTAGGTTCTCCTCTCACCTCAAACTGATTCACAAAATCGTAATACGGTGACGGAGCAAGTTCTCTAAACTCTGGTCTGTTTACGCTTACACTGGCTCCTGCACGCAACATGGCGCGTGATGTAAGATTATAGGTGAAGTTAGCAGACGGTAACACACTTAGCTTTGGTGTACTTTGGTCAATATCCCTAAAGTTTACATCTACTGCCTGCAGCTCCTGATTATTATACTCTACTCTTACACCACCCGAAAATGACAATTTATCAGAAAGTGGAGAAGAACCCCCTATAAATCCTGCTAATAAGGTATTCTGCGCTTTGTAATCATATATTGGTTTAGGGAGTTGCTGCTCCAGCAGAACCCAACCGTTTGTATAGTTTATGTTACCCGGTGCAAACGACTGATTTAAAGGAAGCAGCAGCAGACCCTTATCAAATGACGCACCCTCACCATAGCTAAAGAAGCGGGCGGCATAGTCTCTGCTCTTACGCTCAGCATAAAAGCCTGCTCTGATAACAGGTGAATTTTCCGCAGTTGAGTCAGCAGGGTTAAACCGGTGCTCTACCTGCCCGCTTACCATACCCACATGCTCATTTAATTTAGAGTAGAATCTGCCTAGATCAGAGGGTGTTACAATAGTTGAGCTAATGAGTTCAGAGCTCCCATTGGCTGGATTGTATGCTGTGCGGTACCTTCGGTAATCTGGCTCATCTCTGTGGGTGTAGGAGTATCCCCCGGTCCAGGTAAGAGTTGTTTTGTCATCAGCCATATCATGCGTACCCTGTAGCTGGCCAGAGTAAATGCTGCGGCTTTCATAGCGCAATGAGTAATTTCGTTGGTATGTGGCTGCTGTTCCTGAGTTATCAGCACCTTCCCGCTCTAATATCTCGCTCACTCCTAACTGATTGAAGAAGTTCCTGAACTCAATCTTGTTGTTATTATTGAGCCTTGCTGACCAGTTGCTGATAATACCTAAGCGTACATTATTAGTATAGAGGTTGTCCTGAAATGACACCTGTGATGGGCTGTACCCTAACTCAGGATTAAATTGCTCATAAGTATTGAAAGTCCCTTCTGTTAAGGTATTGGTATTGCTGTAAGATATGGCCGACACTGAACTCATATCTAAAGAACCCAGATAGAAGCGACGGTTCAGGCCAAGTGACAAACGCAGGTCTGGCGAGGCAGTTGAGCTTTGAGGAACCCATGTATTAGGAAATAAGCGGCCTAATTCCACTAACTTGTCACTTCCTCGATCTACCTGCCCAAGATTTGCCGGAACTGCTCCGGGAATGGCACGATCTCCGTTATCAAAGCCAAGCAGGTCAGTACTGCCTTTTGTATCTGTCAAGAAGTTGTTGAAGGTAGTGCCTACTCTGTATGAACCGGAAACACCTATAGATGTAGAGTTTTCTGTAACAACGTTCTTTGTATAAAGCTTAATGATACCGCCACCGAATTCTCCTGGCAGCTCCGGAGAGCCATTTTTATAAACCAAGATACGATCTATCACACTAGTAGGCAGCAGGTCAAAAGAAAATGCGCGAGAGTCAGTTTCTACACTTGGAGTCAAAGCATCGTTCAGCATGACGGTATTATAGCGCTGACTCATACCTCTTATCAGTACATAGCGGTCATTCATAACAGTAACTCCCGGAATACGCCTAACTGTTGCAGCAGCATCGCGGTCCATAGACTTGGCAATCTGCTCACCGGCCACACCACTTACAACTACTTCGCTCTGGCGCATGGTTTGCAATACAGCGGCTTCTGTGTTGGTCTGGCGGGTGCCTACAATCTCTACTGTTTGTATCTGCGTTGTATTCTGCTCTAGCTGAACATTCACTGTCTTGGACTGCCCTGGTGCCAGCTGTATGGCTACTTGCTCGAATGGCTTGTAAGAAATGAATGTAACGGAGAGGTTATAAGTACCTGGCTCCAGCGGAAGTGTAAAGTTACCTTCGTAATCGGTAGTTGTACCTTTAGAAGTACCTTTAATGAATACCACAGCCCCGATAATCTCTTCGCCTGTAGTTTTGTCGGTCACCTTACCTTTAAGTGTGCCTTGCTGGGCAAAGCCATAAACTGTGGTGGTGAGAATGGTGAGAATTGTCAGAAAGAATTTCATTTAGAATACTGTTGTTTAGTCTCACTGCAAAAGTAGACAAGCTACTTTACGCCAGCTTTATGCCTAAATTATGATACAGTTAAGCATTGAGACCTTCTGTTAAGCAACAGTTAACCTATGGTTACCATAATTTTACCAACAGGTTAATCTAATGTTAAACACGCGCTCTGCATGGCTTCAGATGGTGTTCAAGCATGAATTTACACGTTAGCTAAAATATGGCTTCTCCCTTATTCATCAATATTTTACAGCATGCCTAGGCTATTGCTCAAGCTTAACATTAGCATAACATTGCGATAATGCAGCAGTAATAGTAAAGCATTTACTTTGCAGCATAATACAACAGGAAAACAACCCGCAGCCTGACTAACTGCTTATTTTCTGGTGTAAGTACTTTACTTAAACCTGCGGAGTCATTCAGACTAATGCTCTCTTCAGGTAGTTGATTAAATCTCACCTTAATCAGGAAGAAGTGACTAAATCTTTTGTGGGAGCAGCCTTGCTGTTCCTGACAGCCAATTTTATGACCACTCGTGTTTCAGGCCAAGCACCTGCAAACACAGACACTACTCAGTTTGCCACCACAGCAGCTACTGAACAGCGTATCATCTCTCGGGTTGATACTATCTACTTAGCCCCTGCCAAGGAAGCCAAAACGCCCTGGTATAAAACCCTATCTATTCGCGGCTATGCACAGGTAAGGTATAACCGTCTGTTAGAGACAAACCCGCAGCTAAAGTGCGATCAGTGTGACAAGTCTTTGGGAGCAGGCAACGGCTTCTTTATCAGACGAGCACGCATTGTATTCAGCGGAAATGTCCACGAGAGGCTTTTTGTCTATATCCAGCCAGACTTTGCCTCCTCCCCTGGTGGCACCGCGCTTAACTTCGTGCAACTGCGCGATGCGTACTTCGACCTTGCCCTTGACGCAGCCAAAGAATTCAGAATAAGAGTAGGCCAGAGCAAGATTCCCTTTGGTTTTGAGAACATGCAGTCGAGCAGCAACCGTTTGGCTTTAGATCGTAGCGACGCGATTAATAGCGCCTTTGCGAATGAGCGCGACCTGGGGCTTATGTTTTACTGGGCACCCTCCGAAATCAGGGAGCGCTTTGAAGAACTAACCAGCTCAGGCCTTAAAGGTAGTGGCGACTACGGTGTGTTTGGTATAGGCGTATTCAACGGGCAAACTTCTAATAAATCAGATGCGAACGATCAACTACACACGGCAGTAAGGTTGGCTTACCCGCTAAAGCTAACTAACGGGCAGTTTATTGAGCCTGGCATCCAAGCCTACACCGGCAAATATGTTGTTACGCCAGATCAGCTCTCTAGCGGCGTATCCTTAGGTACTGAGCAGCAGATAGAAGAAGGTTTCACAGATCGCCGTGTGGCGGCATCACTTGTTATATACCCACAACCGCTGGGCTTTCAGGCAGAATATAATATTGGAGAGGGACCTGAGTTCGATCCCGAAACAATGTCTATAAAGGTAAAGTCGCTGCACGGCGGCTATGCCCAAACCATGTACCGGATGAAGGTTGGCGATCATGTTTTAATTCCTTTTGCTAAAGTACAGTATTATGATGGCGGCAAAAAACATGAGCGCGACGCAACAAGCCACAAAGTATACGAAACAGAGGTAGGTGCTGAGTGGCAGCCTTTCAAGAACTTTGAACTGGTAGCTGACTATAGTATTGCCGACAGAACCACTAAAACCGCCTCCAACCTCTACAACAGGCAACACGGAAGCAGGCTTAGGCTTCAGGCCCAGTTTAACTTCTAAAACATTGCTTCCTTACAAGACTGCCAATTGATTCTTTAAAGCAACAGAAAAGCAAGGGCTTTATTTATACGCCAACGGCTGTACCTTCTTCTTCAGGTTTAAAGTATAACAGGCAACATCTACGCTACTTTCTGATCAAAATTTGCACATAGTGGACTTTCAAAAACTTACAGGTACTATACTTCTGCTGTTCATGGCACTTTTCTGGAGCATCAACGCATCAGGGCAAAGCGTGAATTATTCTAAGTTCGGTAAGGGCCTGCAATTTATTGCCGCAGATTCTTCCTTTAGCGTTCAAATGGGCTTACGCTTTCAGGTTCTTTATTCAGGTGGGCAAAACCTTACGCCAGAACAAGACTGGGAAGATCAGTTTCTTATAAGAAGATCGCGCTTAAAATTCTCAGGCTTTGCTTACTCTCCTAAACTTGAATATAAAGTTGAGCTTGGCTTGAGTAACCGCGACATAGGCGGCACTCTTAGCGAAGAGCAGAATTTTGCCAGCAATGTTATACTTGATGCAGTAGCCAAATGGAATTTTGCCAAAGGCTGGGAGCTTTTTGTGGGACAAACAAAATTACCGGGCAACCGTGAGCGACTGATTTCTTCCCAGCAAATGCAGTTTGTAGACCGCAGTTTGCTTAACTCCCGCTTTAATATTGACCGTGACGCAGGTTTGCAGCTACACCATGAGCATACACTAGGAAACGTGCTAGTACGTGAGATAACCTCTATCTCCAGCGGAGAAGGCCGTAACATTACAGCAGACAATGCCGGCGGCTATGACTTTACAGCTAAAATAGAAATACTGCCTTTGGGAGCTTTTGAGAGCAGTGGAGAATATGTAGGCAGCGACATTTACCGCGAAGAAAAACCTAAACTAGCTATTGCGGCCGCTTATGATTATAACGATGATGCCAGCCGTGACCGCGGCCAGCTAGGCGATTACCTCAGCGATACCCGTGATCTCCGTACCTTTTTTGCCGATGCCATGTTCAAGTATAAAGGCTTTTCTGCCATGGCAGAGTATGCGCATAGCCAAGTAGAGGGTACCCCTGTTGTATCTTATACCGAAACAGGCACTGTAGAGGAGGCTTTTGTAACCGGGGAAGCTTTTAATATCCAGGCAGGCTACCTATTTAAGAGCAACTGGGAAGTTGCCGGTCGCTTTACAACATATGACCCTACTGATGCCACCATGCGCCTGCCGGAAGATCAATATACGCTGGGGGTATCGCGGTACATAGTTGGCCACAGCTTGAAAGTACAAGGCGACTTAACGCTGCAGGACACCCCGGCACAGGACAATACTTACCAGGCAAGAGTGCAAATGGAGCTGGCTTTCTAGTGGAAATAAAAATAACAATTCCTTAACAATCCAGCATCAGAGGTTGCCTGCAATTGTACCAACTTTGCATTACAATCTTATCATAACAGAGACTAAACGGCATTAAAACCACACAACACAACTACTTCATATACAACAAGGTATAGCAGCAGTAAATTTACATCGTTTCATAACAAGCGATTTTCTCAACCGAATTCAATCACCTAAAAAGAAAAACCATATGTTAAACCTTAGGCTTAACTATTTTAAATTAAACGCTGCTATATTACTTGGCGGCACAATCCTGCTTGGCGCTTGTGGCGGAGGCGGAAATGAGGCAGCCAATAACGACTTGGCTGGCAGCATTCAGATTGACGGTTCCTCTACAGTTTACCCTATCACAGAGGCTGTAGCAGAAGAATTTCGAACCGAGGCACCTGATGTAAAAGTAACTGTTGGCGTATCTGGCACAGGTGGTGGCATGAAGAAATTCTCTCGCGGAGAAATAGATATTGTGGATGCTTCGCGCAGTATGAATGCAGATGAGGATAAAGTAGCTAAAAGTAATAATATTTCTTACATAGAGTTGCCTGTTGCCTACGATGGTCTGACCGTAGTGGTACACCCTGACAACAATTGGGTAAACGATATCACCGTTGCAGAACTCAAGAAAATCTGGGAACCTGCGGCACAAGGCACAATTAAGAAGTGGAACCAAATCCGACCGGAATGGCCTGACCAGGAAATCCACTTGTACGGAGCTGGCGTTGAGTCTGGCACATACGATTACTTTACAGAAGCCATTGTAGGCAAGAGCCACTCTAGCCGTGGCGATTATACCGCCAGTGAAGACGACAACGTGCTGGTACAGGGTGTATCCACGGACCCTTATGCGCTGGGCTTCTTCGGCTACGCTTACTATGATGAGAACAAAAGCAAACTGAAGGCTGTGCCTGTGGATGACCAAAACGACAGCAACGGTGCTGGCGCTATCATGCCATCGCTGGAAACGGTAAAAGACGGTTCTTATGCGCCTCTCTCCCGCCCGCTGTTTATTTATGTGAATTCTAAAGCGGTAAGCAGACCAGAGGTTGTAGAGTTCGTGAATTTCTATATAGACAATGCCGCTGAGCTTAGTCAGGAAGTAGGTTATATCCCAATGCCTGCTGAAAAGTACAAAGAGCAAAAGCAGAAGTTTCAGCAATTTGCTACGGGTGCTAACGCAAGTGCAGGCAAGCAATAATCAGACATTAAAAAGGTGCAGGCAACGTACCTAAAACAGCTGCTTTGCCTGCACTTCTAAACGCTACAGCACCTTGAGAGTATCAGAAAAAATAATCGAAGGCCTGTTGTGGTTATCAGCCGTAATCACAATACTGGTCACGATAGGCATTATCTGGGTTCTTTTATCAGAATCGGTTGCCTTCTTCAGCGAGGTTTCTATTGTAGACTTTCTGACAGAGAAAGAGTGGACGCCACTTTTTGCCGATAAAAAATTCGGTATTATGCCGTTGGTGGCGGGCACCTTGCTCACCACCTTTATAGCCATTGCCGTTGCCTTACCTATTGGCCTTACGATTGCTGTATACCTGAATGTTTATGCACACGCCACGCTGAAGCAGGTAGTTAAGCCGATGCTGGAAGTGCTGGCCACCATCCCAACAGTAGTATATGGCTTTTTTGCCTTAACCGTGGTCACTCCATTCTTACAGACGATTATACCATCATTAGCTGGCTTCAACGCGCTTTCAGCAGGTATCGTGATGGGCATTATGATCATTCCGATGATCTCTTCGCTTAGTGAAGATGCCATTAGTGCGGTTCCCCGATCGTTGCGTGAAGCTGCTTACGGCATGGGCTCTACACGTTTGCAAACGGCATTTGGAGTGTTAGTACCGGCTGCCTCTTCAGGCATTGTGGTGTCGGTTATACTTGCCATTTCCAGGGCTGTAGGCGAAACCATGATTGTGGCCATTGCCGCAGGCCAGCAGCCACGCCTGACGCTTAACCCGCTCGTGCCTATCGAAACCATCACGACCTACATCGTACAGGTAAGCTTAGGAGATGTACCGCATGGCTCACTGGAATATAGAACCATTTTCGCTGCCGGTATTACCCTATTCATTTTCACATTTGCGCTGAATAACATCAGCTTCTGGATTAAAAAGAAATATCAGGAAAAGTATGACTAGTTCAGAACGAAACAGGTTAAAAGACAAAGCTTTTCAGGTCTTCGGTGTATTCTGCACCTTTATAGGACTTATTGTTTTGGCCATTTTCCTTATTGATATCATTCAGAAAGGCATTGCTCGCATTGACTGGGATTTCCTGACAAACCTGCCTTCACGCAGAGCTAGCCGGGCAGGCATACTTACAGCCTGGGCAGGTACGCTGTGGCTTTTGGTACTAACAGCCATTATTTCTTTTCCGTTGGGTGTGGGGGCAGGTATTTATCTAGAAGAGTATAGCCGAAAGAACAAGCTATCTAACTTCCTGGAGATTAACATTGCGAACCTAGCTGGTGTACCTTCTATTATTTACGGTCTGCTTGGCCTGGAGATTTTTGTGCGACAGATGCGCCTGGGCAGTAGCCTGTTGGCTGGTGCACTTACGCTGTCGCTGCTTATACTGCCTATCATTATTGTTACTACCCGAGAGGCTATCAAGGCGGTTCCGGGAAGTGTACGCGATGGTTCCTTTGCTTTAGGAGCCTCCAAATGGCAAACCATCTGGAACCAAGTGCTGCCGGCATCTTTCGGTGGCATACTCACAGGCATTATACTTGCTTTATCAAGAGCGGTTGGTGAGGCTGCGCCACTGATTGTGATAGGAGCACTGGCTTATGTACCTTTTACACCAGCATCACCTTTAGATGAATTCACAGTGCTGCCCATCCAGATTTTTAACTGGACATCACGCCCACAAGAAGAGTTTGTTACAAATGCTGCGGCTGCCATTATCGTCCTTTTATTCATTACTTTCCTGCTAAACGGAATTGCCGTATACTTACGCAACAAGCAGCAGAAAAAAGTGAAGTGGTAAAACAGGCAAGTATACCTAGTCAGCTTATTTATACTTACCTCAGTCTAATTTCCAGTATCTAACATCAAGAGTCTTTATTATACTATATGAGCAAACAAATTAAGCTCGAAGCAAAGAGTCTGAATGCCTTTTACGGCGACTTCCATGCCTTGAAGGATATCAATATCGCGATGGAGGAGAAAAACGTGACTGCCTTTATCGGCCCATCGGGTTGTGGCAAGTCTACGTTTCTGCGCACCTTCAACCGCATGAACGATTACATTGATGGTTTTAGAACAGAAGGAGAAATCTTGCTGGACAACAGAGACATCTATGACAAAAACATACGCGTTGATGAACTGCGCAAGGAAGTAGGTATGGTGTTTCAGAAGCCAAACCCTTTTCCAAAAACCATTTTTGAGAACGTAGTATACGGGCTTAAGATCCAGGGCATCAAAAAGAAGTCTGTACTGGAGGAAGTGGCGGAGAAGTCGTTGCGACAAGCGGCCATTTGGGATGAGGTAAAAGACAAGCTGAATAAATCGGCACTGGCGCTTTCAGGTGGGCAGCAGCAGCGTTTATGCATTGCCCGCGCACTTGCTATTTCGCCTTCAGTGTTACTAATGGATGAGCCTGCCTCGGCGCTGGATCCCATTTCTACAGCCAAAATAGAAGAGCTGATATATGAACTGAAGAACGAGTATACTATCGTGATTGTGACGCACAACATGCAGCAGGCAGGGCGCGTGAGCGACAATACAGCGTTCTTTTACATGGGTGAGTTGGTGGAATACAACAAAACAAAGACGATGTTCACAAGCCCCAAAGATGACCGTACACAAAACTACATCACGGGGCGCTTCGGTTGATACCAAACATATACTGTTTCTCGTATACTTATAAACTCTCACCCCTAAGAAAACCCGAATGCCACATATAGACATTGAACTAGACCGCCTAAAAAATAAACTGCTGGAAATGTGGGATCTGGTAGAGTACCAGGTACAGAGCGGACGTGAGGCCATGGTGACAGCAGACACAGAGTTGGCTAAGCAGATTATTAAGCGCGACCGGAAAGTAAACCAGTTCGACCTGAAGATAGACCGCATGTGCGAGAACTTCTTCGCACTCTTTACTCCTGTAGCCGTAGACCTGCGCCTCGTGCTGGCTGTTCTTAAAATAAACGCTAACCTGGAGCGCATCGGCGATACGGCTGAAGGCATTGCGCGCTTTGCAAAAAAACTGGAGGCACCTGTAGCGCCAGAGCTACTCGAGCTTACCAATGTGCTGCCCATGTACGAAGAAGCAGTTGCCATGTTGGTAGAGTGCCGTACTGCCTTCAAAAACAACGACCCTGTACTTGCCAAGGCGCTTATCAAGCGTGATAAGAAGCTGGACAAAATCTATCGTAAATCAGATGGCATCGTGACAAAGTATATGGTTGCTAACCCAGATAAGATACACGAGGCGCTGGCGGTACTTTCTATCATCAAGAAGCTGGAGCGTGTAGGAGACCAGGTTACCAATATTGCAGAGGAAATCATCTTCTACCGCGAAGCAAAGATTGTAAAGCACAAAGACGACAAGAAAAAGAAGAAGAGCCCTAAAAAAGATCAGGATAAAGACCAGCAGGCTCCCTTGTAAAGAAGGACACACTGCTTCTGATTGATAAGGCACACGCTATAACGGCTTGTGCCTTTTTGTTTTTGCCACCAGGAGATGTTTTCTTAAAAGCTACCTTCACAACTTTTTGTGCCTTAACTTTGCAGTAAAACAAGAAGCCTGTGCTGTTAAAAGAAATTATATACCTGATTCAGAAAGACTTGCTACTGGAGTGGCGGCAGAAGTATGCCTTAAATGGTATGCTGCTGTATGTAGGTAGCGTTGTTTTTGTATGCTACCTGAGCTTTGGTATGCGCTCTAACATACTGGTTGCCCCAGTCTGGAATGCTTTGCTTTGGATTATACTTCTGTTTACCTCGGTTAATGCCATTGCCAAAAGCTTTATGCAGGAGAACCGGGGGCGGCTGCTATACTTCTACTCCATTGTAAGTCCGCAGGGCATCATTCTGGCTAAAATCATTTACAACACATTGCTGATGCTGTTGCTGGCCTTAACCTGCTTTGTGTTTTACGGTTTTGTGCTCGGTAACCCGGTACAGGACGTACCTATGTTCCTGCTCACGCTATTACTGGGAGCTATAGGTTTCTCAACATCGCTTACCATGATATCAAGCATTGCCTCTAAAGCCGCCAACAGCAGTACGCTGATGACGGTGCTTAGCTTCCCAGTGATCGTGCCCATGCTGCTCATGCTCATAAAGATGTCAAAAAATGCTATGGATGGCTTAGATCGCAGCCTAAGTTTCGACGAACTGCTAACCCTGCTTGCCATAAACATGATCGTTGTCACCGTTTCTTACATTTTGTTCCCGTACCTTTGGCGTTCGTAAAGAGACGCTAGATGATAGCTATTAGACGCTAGACAATCAGTCTTAAGAGTCAGGCTGCAAAGCTTCGAATTATGGTTGAAAAACATAGAGCTAATTCTCATAAATTTTTGTTAAGGTATTAGGCACGATGGATAAGGCTTAACAACAAAAGAGTCTAAC
>NZ_JBHTLD010000123.1:0-15471 GCF_042678745.1 Pontibacter rugosus
ATAGGAATAAATTGAATGAATATTAAGCAATATTTGTAGTATAGCATGCTGTTGCAGCATTTATCGCTGTGCCTTGGCCCCAATTTTGCCCACTCAATGTTAAGACTTAGTTTGCTTTCGTTGCTGTTGTGCTGTGCTTGGCAGGCGCTCGGTCAGTTCAACACCGTGCGGAAGGCAAGGCGCGTACCCAGCGTGGTGGTGATTCCGCCACCGGATCAGGGGTTCAGGCCAGATACTGCGACCTTTGCGGTGCCGGACAAAAGCCAAGCGAAGCGGGTGCTGACGCTCTCCATGCCCCTGCAGCGGCCTGTCATCAACAGTCGGTACGGGCAGCGGGCAGACCCGGTATCCGGCCAAACGGCCATGCACCGGGGAATTGACTTCAGGGCCGACCGGGACACCGTGCTTGCCATTATGCCCGGCAGGGTGAAGGAGGTCGGCTACAGCCGAGAATTGGGCAACTACGTCGAAGTAGAGCATGGGACTTACAGCAGTGTTTACGGCCACCTTTCCCTTATTCTGGTGCGGGAGTCGGCGGTGGTACCGGCTGGAGCGGCGCTGGCCATCACCGGCAGCACGGGCCGCAGCACAGGCGAGCACCTTCACTTTACCCTCAAGCACCGGGGAAGAACGGTGAACCCTACCCCGTACCTGGAAGCTATCTACCGTCGCATTGAAGGCGGCAAGCTATCGAACCGCCCTTAAAAGTTTCTTCACCTCGCTGAACTGGTGGGTAATTTCCCCCTCCAGCAGCGTGAGCTTCTCCAGGGCGATGTTGTTGTAAAGCGTTGTAGTGGGGTCCTGCGGCGGCATGACGACCTCAAAGGCATCGGTAAACACGAACTTAACCTGGTGGGTGCCGCCGTAGAATTCGAAAACCTGCAGGAGCAGGTCGATGCTGCCTCCTTTGCCGTTCTCCATCTTGGAAATCTGCGTTTGGCTCACGCCCATGGCGTCGGCGATGTTCTTCTGTGAGAGGCCCAGGGTCGTGCGGAGAACGATTAGCTTCTCGCCTATAGCGGACAGGGTGATGTTCATATGGATATGGTCTTCATACTTGAAAACGGGCTACAAGTGACGCGATGTCCCTGTTAATCCTGATAAAGTTGTTTTCAAGCTTGGCGGAACGGGAGGCGGCTGACCCAAATTTATAAAATATTGGCAACTCCACGTACGCTTCCTCTTCTTTTAAAATACTTTTCAGGTCAAGGTCTATCTTACAGTGGTAGGTGGAGCTGACGTGCCGCCCATCGTAGACGGCATGGTCAAAGGCCACCTGCCCCACCAGCTCACCGGCACGCAGGTTGGCGATTTTGGAAGCCGGGATGAGCGAACCCATCTCCTCATTCATGCTGATGGAGGTGCGGTTGCGGTCAATGCTCAGGCCCTGCTTCTGCTGGCGCACCCGGCCGAAAATCTTCTCCAGCCAGTCAAGCGTTTCCCTGTTCCTGACTGAGCCCGAGAGCACGTTGGCGGCCACCGAGCAGATCGTGTCTGCCGCTTCCCTGCCGTACTGCTGGCGAAGCTGCGGGAGCTCCTGAAGGCCCAACAGCACGGCTATCTTGTTGCTCCGGGCTGTGGCGATCAGGTTTTCGACCTTGTGTACGTAAAGGGTGGGCGACTCGTCCACGATCAGCCCACAGGGGATATTGCCTTTGGAGTTGATTAGCTTAGTAAGCCGGTTCAGGATAAGGGCGTTGCAGGCCGAGTTGATGCTCTGGGTGGAGGGGTCGTTGGCGATCACCAGCACCGATGGGTCCTCTGGGTTTGTGATCTTCAAGTCAAAGTCATCGCCGCTAAGCACCCAGAACGTTTCCTTTGTGGCCAGTCGGCCGATGTTGATCTTGAGCGTGCCAATCTGCCCCTCCAACTGGTCAAAGGCTTTGTTTTTATAGGCGGTGCGGAAGGGAGAAAGTAAGCTCATGAGCTGCGGCTCGGTAAAGAGCAGGTCGAATATCTCATCATAGCCCTGGTTGATAAAAGCCATCACATGCGGGAAGGTGGAGTATCGGCCCCCATCATGCCTGCTTAAAAAGAAGATGCAGCTGGCCAGAAAGTTCACGGCCGACTGCGTGAAGAACTGCGCGGCTCCTGATTCCTTGTCGTTCTTGGTGAGTGACTGCAGGAGCGCCTCGGCTGTTTCCGTGGCATCGGCCAGCGTTGGCAGGTACTCGGGCTTCAGCGGGTTAAAGCGGCGGCTGTGCTCGACGCTGTTGAAGTTCACCACATGGAATTTGTGGTTCTTCAGCACGCCCCGCTTCTTATGCACCAGGTAGTGATAATAGGCAATCCGCCCAAGGTCGGGAAACTTGAAGTCGTACACGGCCATCGAGAAGCCTTTGGCCAATAGCTGCTTTATAAACGGGTTCACGACCGAGAAGGACTTACCGGATCCCGGCGTGCCGATCAGCAGCGTGGCCCGAAACGGGTTGACGATGTTGAGCCAGCCTTTGTTGATCTTTCGGCGGTAGTAGAAGCGCATAGGGATGTTAACCGAGTAGGGCGTTTCCATCAGCTTGCGGCTTTGTTCAAACGACTCATTCTCCACGTTGAACTTATCCTTCAGCAGGCCGCTCTGGATGTGCTTGGAGACGTTATCGAGGGCCACATGGATAAGTACCGCCCCTATAAGCGAGAAAGCCATATAGAGCGCCTCAAACACCGTCACGCCGTAGGCCAGCACGTCCGGCGTCACGTAGAAGTAGAACACCCCGGCACCAACAAACAGCCCAATGCCCAGCACCAGCGGCAGGAAGATGTGCTTTACCCGGCTATGGCTTAAACTCTTCTGCCCTTTGGTCCCGATGGAAACTATCACGATCAACAGAAAGGTAAATGCTTTCGAGTAATAGATGTTGTCGTAGATCGGGATGCGCCCCAGCTTCTCAAGCACTGGCGCCGCCACAGCAAGCGCCGGGTGGTGTGATAGAATAAGCACAGTAAACTCGGTAAACAGGGTAATATAGATAAGCCCCTGCAGAAAGGTGTAGAGCTTCTTTATATCGCTTGATTCGTCCATGGCACAGGTTATTTTACAAAAGGGGGAATAAAGTAGCCCCGGTATGCGTTATATTTGTGCGTCTGCCTGAAAGGTGAGAGATTGAAAGGTAGACGCTGTTTGGTGTTAAGAGGAGCCCACCCCATGCGGCTCCTCTTCTTTTTTATATAAGCAGTATTTCTCGCTATCTTCAGCTAAGTATTTTCCGGTAACACATTTTCACTATTTCCCCTTATCAATTATTTTATCTCGTAGTATTTCTTTGTATCCTCTTTTGTGGATTCGATTATAGCGAGTGGCATGGAAAAGTATTTCAAAATATGGCTGGGAAAGAACGATAGCTCAGCAGGAGTATGGACTCCAATAATGGCTGAAAGTGCTGGCGAAGCTGTTGTGAAGGCAGACGAGCGTTGTTTTGGAACCCCTTTTACCATTAGTGGTATGACAGTTACAGAAATTTCCAAAGCCGAATACCTCGGCCTACTCAAGGAGCCAGCATTAAAATACAACTTCTACTCACCAGGTGCTGCTTCCCGGCATTATATATCAACCATGCGTCACAAAAAGCTATAGTGTATCAGCGTTAAGCACATCCCGGTAGTTGACCTTCATAGAGATCGTGCGCCCCGACACCTGCTCCTCCGACACCTCCATGTTAAAGACCTTCTCATCGGGGAAGGTGAAGCGCTTGAACACGTACACGTTGCGGTACTTGCGCTTGAAATTATCCACATCATAGAGCGTAAAGACAGGCTCCACCTCCAGCTGCTGGAAGTTGGTTGCCTTCAGTACCTTCTTATCCTCAATCTTGAAGCGCACCTGGTCGATGGCGTAGGGGATGTTGGTGCGGTTCTTCATGGTCACGTCCACAAAGAAGTAGTCGCCCACCGTGTAAATGTTGTTGAGCTGCAGCTGCACCTTTTGCTTCCTCACGGACACATGGCGCATCTCGGGCCGCTGCTGAACGGCAAGCAGGGCAAAGCGCTGCATTTCCTCGTGGCTCATCGATACGGCCGGGTTCAGGAACTCGTCGATGTTGGTGGGGTCTATCCTTACCTCCGAGTCTGCCTTTGCGGGAGAGGCGGCATATACCAGTTTGTACTGGATCATAAACCGCTCACCCACCACCGTGACCACGCCCAGGGTAGGGGAGCCCGTCTTTGGCTTGATGCGAAGCATATTGGCAACGGGAATATCGCCGGCCACGTCATCGGTCGAGATGTCCACGTAGGTGATCGGCTCGGGGCTGACCAGGTGCGTGGAAATATCCTTGTGCACGTAGAGCACCACCGGCGCCGCCTGCCCGAAACCAGCGTAGGAGAGGAGCAGCAGGGAGAATAGCGTTAGTATCTTTTTCATATTACTTTTTTGCTTTGTTGTCTAGTAGGTACACGATTGTGTTGTATTTGAGCCTGGCTTTGTTCTTCCGGATGGACTTGCCCGCGGCCTGCGTGGCGGTCTGGGTCATGCGATCCATCATCGCGTAAAGCATCTGCGCGGAGTTGTCGGGGTTGTCGCCGAAGGTGATGGACTGGCCGGAGGAGGCGTTGCTGCCCAGCTCCTTTGTGAAATGGCGAAACTGCGAGTCGGGCACGTACAGGCCTTTCATCCCGTCATTGTCGTAGAGGCTCATGCTCACCGGCAGGATCTCATCGCCCACCAGTATAGAACTTACCGTGACCTCCACGCGCTGCGCACTAAAGCCCGTCACGGTGCCGTAGAGGTAGCTGCCTTTGTCGATCTGCGTTTCCCCCACATAGATATCATCCAGCAGCCTGACGCGAACCCTGCCCCCGTCACGCACCTTTAGCCCCTCATCCAGCATTGCCTTTATAAACTGCTCATCATCGCTGCCGCCGACCGTGTTGAAGTAGGCGATGTTAGGATTTAGCGTCTTGCTGACGGCGAGCGCCTCCGGCTCCTTTGGCTCTGGCTTAGGGGCTGGTGCGGCTTTTCGCTCCGGCTCACTGCCAGCGCGGCCCAGGCTGTCGACATAGGCCATCTGCTCACGAAACAGGCGCATTTCCTTCTCATAATCCGACTCTCTTTTCACGGCAGGCCTGCGTGCTGGCGCAGCGGTATAGCGTTCCCGGTCCTGTCGCTCCCCCACACGCTCCATAAAGCCGGGAGATGGCTTGTTTGATAGTATTTGGTTGTTGATGCTGTCGAGCATGGCCTGTTCCTCGGCGGTGTAGGCGCTGCCGTACGCGCGCTCCGCCTCGGTCTGCTCCAATCCCCGAATGGCCGAGTAGTCGGTGCGGTACTTGTGCTCCTGCTGCGAGGCGTTGAACTTGTCCATCACCGGGCGCTTGGCAAGGTTTGCGTCCGGCAGGGAAGTGTTGAGCGTGGTGGTGTCGGCGGGCATGCCCGCCAGCTGCTCGCCCGCGCTCACCGGCTGGAAGGTATCCAGGTACAGGTAGTTGAAGATGAACAGGAAAGGCAGTATGATAAGCGGCAGGATGTAGCGGCCGTTTTTGAAGTCAATCTTTCTCATGGATGATACTGTTTAGCTGTTGGTCAATGTCCTTTAGAAATGCACTGTCGCGCGCTGTCAGGCTGTCGGGGTTGATGGCCTGCACCGCCGAGTAGAGGCGCAGCAGCTCGAGCATGTCCGCCGTTGGCGCGGGTGTGGCGGGCTGTGCCTGGTGGAGCTTTAGGAAGATGCCATCGAGCGAGGAGGCTTGGCGTTCCTCCCGGATGAAAAGCAGCCACACCAGGCCCATGCCCATTACCGCGAACATCGCCGCGATCATAAAGCGCGGCCGCTGGTTGGCCCACCCCGCCGCTTTCTTTCTTTGGTCGCGGAGCCAGTTAAAAGCTTTTCTTCTCCACATAGTCCAGGTCTTTGTTGACGACTGTTTTCCAGTTCTTAATGATGAGCCCGTGCGGGTTGTTCTCCGTGCGCGGCACATCCTGCAGGTCGCCCTCGGTCACGAGTAGCCTGGTGGCAATGGAGGTGCTGCGCTCAATGCGCTGCCTGCCGTAGTAGCGGAAGTGGCGGTTCTCATCCACCTGCACGCTGTCTGTTTTGATCGTCAGCACGGCGGAACTTGCCAAAATGGAGTTGTAGTAGCCTTTCTCCTTGAGGTTGTTGTACTGGGCAAGGCCCGTGTCGTCCACCAGGTACATGGCTTTGGAGAGGTTGGCCTTTATGTACGCATCATCGGGCGGCAGCGTGAAGAAAAGCAGGTGAAACATGTTCACGTGCGACTTGTACTCCACCATGCGGTTAGTGCCCTGCGCGCTCTGGCTCACCAGCACCGGCACGTTGTGGTCGAGCACGTAAATGTTCTTGCGCTGCTCGTTTACCAGACTGTAGGCGAAAAAACACACCACGGCCACCAGCACCACCGATGTGATGAAGCTGCCCACGCTCACGGCAAAGGCGAGTTTAATCTTCTTTTCTATGTTGTTTATCATTGCTTTTCGATTCGTTAGCGTATAGATATGTTTCCGCCTATGCTTCTGAATTTCAGCTTTATCCACACCCAGTCACAATATGAAGATGTAGTTTCCCGCATTAAGCAGATCCAGAGCCTGAAATCTGAGTTCAATGTGGATGCAGAGCTGGAACGTCTAAAAAATCTCCTGAAAAGGTTTGAGCTTGCCGAGCTAGTCGCTTTGCAGCGCGACAACCTGATAGGCAAACTTTTTAGGGAGGTCTGATACATTTCTTTTTCTGGCTATTATCTTGACATCTTGCGAATAGCCTTCCCTGCTCCACCGGCCACAGAGCCCAGGGCGCTGCCGATGCCGCTTGTGTTGATGATCCAGGTGGAGATGGCCGGGATGGTGAGCATGGCCAGCCCGCCCACGATCAGGCTCACGATGTAGAAGCTTATGTTCCCGGAAGGGTAGGACACGTAGGCGATGAACATATCCTCATTATCCATCACAGCCTTGAGAATCTCTATTTCCCGCATCAGCCCGTACTTGATGAGCACAAACGAAATGGACATGACGATATAGCCGATGGCCGAGTAAAGCCCCACCGAGATATAGCGGCCGATCCAGGTCAGGTAAGAGTCCTGAAAGCCCGGCAGCACGCTCATGGCAAAGGAGAAGGGCCCCAGTATCACCAATATCCCGGCAAAGATGATCTGCAGGAAAAAGATGATGTAAGTGCAGACCTGAAATATTAGGATAACGATATACTCCACCACCCGCATCATCGTGAAATGCATCTTGGCCATGAGCATCAGGTAATAGCCCTTCATCTTGTTGAACATGGGCTCCAGGTCAATGCCCATTGTCTCCATCCAGTCGCTTTCCTGCGTCTCGGCCTGCACCTGCTCAAACTCGGCGCTTGAGTCGGAGAGTTTCCGGGCAACACTGTCCACCAGCGCCACGCGCCGGGTATGCAGGTCCTGCACCTGATCTATCTGGCCCTCATACATGGCTCTGGAGGAATCATTCACCACGGTAAGGGGGAAGTTGACAGCATCCACGAAACCGCCCCAGAACACGATCACAAGCGCCAGCGCGAATGGGCGGAACAGGGCCATGTAGCGCAGCGGCTCGTCGCCCACCATCATCTTGTAAGCCTCCATGGCAAAGTAGAGCATCATGAAGATGGCGGCCAGCGCCTGCGCGTCGGCAATGAAGCTGTCGGCAAGGTCGCGGATGTTGAGAAACAGCGCGTCGAACAGGTCGAAAATCGATTTGTCTATCAGTTCCCTCATCTACCGGTGGGTTTACTCTTTTTGTCGTTTGCCTTTTTACTGTCGGCTTTCTTGGCTTTGCTGCGGGCCGCTTTCACGGCAGGCAGGCAACTAGTGAGTGCTTCCATGATTGGTCGTTCCATTACTCTGTAAGTTTGTTGGTGGTGTTAAAAAGGGTGATGATGCGGCGGTAATACCCGCGCAACTCGGTGAGATCCTTCAGGTAGCCTCGGAATGATTCCCCCTTGGCCGCGTCGTCCTCATAGGAGTCGATGGTTAGCTCTATGTCTGTGTTGATGCGCTCGCGGTGCTCCATGAGCTTAAGGAGCATGTCGGCCTTTACGCCCGCTTTCACGGCCTCCAGGTGCAACAGGCTTAGCTGCCCGTTCAACTCGTCGATCTTGTTTTTGTAGAGCAGGTGGTAGCCCTTGTTCAGGCTGCGGTCCGCGCCTTTGAACATCTCCTGCCGGTACACCGCGCCAATGCTTTCCTCCTGCTTTTCGGCCATATCCCGGTTGGCCCACAGCGTGGCCATGGTCGGCGCCAGCTGCAGCATGTTGCGCCGGTCCTCGCCCTTGCGGTACTTGTTGTGGAATAGCACAAAGTACCACTTCGGGTTAAACCGGTTCCAGCGCGTGACTACCTCGCGCTGCATCTGATAGCGCGTGTTCTTGCTGTCCACCACCGTTACCGGGGCCTGTGCCTTTGCCTGCAAACAAAGCAGCAGCATGATTGCCGGGATGAGGTAACCCTTTGCCATGGCGCTAGTTCTTCAGGGTTTTGTACTCATCCATCAGCGAGCGTATGATGGCCTGGCTGTTGTCTGGGTACCGGAGCCCCAACGGGTTGAGCGTCTTGAACAGTCCGGCGTACTTGGCCACGCGCATGCGCCGGGTGATCGAGTAGGAGAGGCCCCGCATGATGCGCAACTCGTCCACCACGTGCCGGATCAGGTTTAGCCTTTCCGAGTTGCTCATCAGGTTCACATCCGTGCCGATCACTGCCACCTGGTAGATGTAGGTGAACAGGTCAGAGGTGCGGTTGATGAGCTCAAGCTCCGTTTTGGCGGCGATCAGCAGCAGCTCCGGGTCGCCCTGGGCAATATCCATCATCTGCCCCTGGTACTTACCGATGTCCTGGGCGATGCGGGAGGCGTAGACGATGTTTTTGCTCTGCCCGATGATGGACTGCACCGACTTAAGCGAGTTGTACATCTTCTCCTCCAGTTCCTTTATCTGAATCATCTTAAAGGCAATGCTCTGCTGCAGGGCGGCTATCTCCCCCTCCTTTTCTTTGATGTCTTTTAAGGCCGTCTGTTGCGCTGTGTGGTTCACCACGAGCGTAGACACCACCGCCGGGTCGAACACCACCTGCTGGGCGGGTGAGCGCGTGGCCCACAGCAGCATAAGGCTAGTTAAGTACAGGTATTTCTTCATGGCTCCTCCTATGGATTAAGTTTGTGAATTCAGATAGTTTCAGGCCCGAGTCGTGCAGGTCCCGGACAAACAGCTCCAGCGCCTGCCGGTAGGTGGGGTAGCGCCCGATGTAAACCTGCAGCGCCTCTTTCTCGCGCCGCTCCGTGGTAAATGTGAGGTACTCGTAAAGCGACACCTCCACGCCGTACACCTCGCCCGTGGCGCCCCGTTTTATGTAGACTTCCTTGAAGCGGCCGCGCCCCGCTGTGTTGTCGAGCTTGTTGATGGTGAAGATTTTCTTCTGCTCCACGGGACTAAGGGAGAGCAGCGCCGCTATCTCGTCGAAATTGTCCCGGAACTTGGTCTGGTCGAGCAGGCAGACGGTGTCGGAGTTGTTGATGATGGAGTTCTTCACCACGGCGTTGCCGATGATGTCGTCCAGCTCCTGGGTCACCACGACGGCCTCCCCCCAGAACTTGCGCACGGTCTTGTAGACGTACAGGATATAGCCCGCCATAAGTGGCGAGGCTATGGCTTTCCACGCCTCCTCGATGATGAGCGCCTTGCGGTTTTTCTTGTGGCGCATCTTCTGCAGGAACACGTCCATGATGATGATGGTGGTGATCGGGAAAAGTATCTTATGCTCCTTTATCGCGTCAATCTCAAAGACAATGAACTTCTCATCGAACAGGGCCGCGTCCACCGCGTTGTTAAGTATCTGCCCGTACTCGCCGCCCAAACAGAACTTCTTGAGGATGAAGCGGTAGCTGGTGCTGTCAAAGCTGATCGCCTCCGACTGCGTGATCTGCCCGATCTTCTCAATGGAGAAGTCATAGAACGACTGAAAGCACAGGTAGGCGCTTTCCCTTTCCTGCTGGTAGAAGTCCTCGTAATAGGCCGCCACCACCGACGAGAGCACGCTATCCTCAATCTGGGTAACGGTGCCGTCAGCGCCTTTCCAGAGCAGGCACACGAGCGATTTGAGGAACTCGCGCTTCTCTTCGTTGTACTCTTCCCGGGCAATGCGGAAAGGGTTCATCGTGATAGGCTCCTCTTCCGAGTAGGTGATGTACTTACCGCCATAATAAGCGCACAGACCACTGTAGGAGTGGCCCGTATCCACTAGAATCACGTCCGTGTCCTGCAGGGCGTACTGGCGTATCAGGTGGTTCATAAAGAAGGACTTGCCCGATCCGGAGGGGCCCAGCACAAACTTGTTGCGGTTGTTCATGCGGTTGGTCTGTATGGGCATGTCGCTGGTGTCGATGGCCACGGGAATGCCCTGCCTGTCGGAGAAAAAAACCTGAAAGCCTGACTCCTCATCCTTTAACAGCCCTTCCTTGAAGAGCAGGCACAGCGCCGCGTCCGATGTGGTTTGAAAGGTATCGTATGCCTTCAACTCGGAGGCGTTGCCGGGCAGCATGCACCGGAACAGCTCCATTTGGTTGTAGGCATTGTGCGAGGGAATAATGCCGAGCGAAAACAGCGCGCTCTCGATGTAGTTCACGGCGCGGTCGATGTGCTGCCCGCTGGCCGAGACAAGTATGTTGTAGTGGCTGTGCACAAGCAGCTGGTTATCCCTGGCGATGTCAGCCAGCACGCGGTCAATGTCGGCCACGGCCAGATCGTTGGCGGGGTCGGGCATGGCGGTGTGGCGCTTGCGCTTGGCCGTGAGCTTCCCGATCTCTGCCCTTTGGTCTGGAATCTGAATCACCTGGTTGTAGACGAGGCAGTCGGTGGCCGGTACCTTGTGGAGAAAGTGCATCAGGTCCACCGGCAGGGGGTAGCCCAGGTTGATCTCGGTGTGCGGCGTGATCGAGGAGGGAAAGTTAACCTCGTCGATGTCCACCAGCGAAACGCTTTTGATTGTTCTTTCACCAATTTTAAGCCCCTCGTCGCTTGCGCTGAAGTTGTTGAGCCCGTAGGCCTCCTCCGAGAAGTTGAAGGCCAGCAGCCGCCCGATAAGCGCCTTGATCTGCACCTGGTCGAGCACCTGCGGGGTGAAGCCCTTTGACTCCAGCAGCGCCACTATCTTGGTGATGTTGCGCTGGAAGGATTTAAAGTCTTTCTCCTCGTAGGTAAAGAAGGCCGAGCGCCTTACGTCCCGTGTTATGGTCAGGTACGTGGTGATGTCGCGGTACTCCCTGCCTTCAAACGCCTCGTTGTACTTTTGAGAGAGGAAATCGGATGAGCCGCGCCCGCTGAACTTCTTCAGCGCGAAAATGTCCAGTTTCTGCAAGGTATAGCCGGAGCCGAGTAGCTTGATGATGTTGGAAAAGACATAATGAAACGCGGTATAGGCATCCAGGTCCGCGGCGTACTGAAGCACAGGGTTAGTGAGCCGGAGGAGGACCGCGTGGTCGCCCGACTCATGGTAGAGCACGTCATGGGTATGGCGGTCTATGCCGATGTAGGGCACGGTGAACTTTTTGCTTTTCATAAAAGGCCGGGTAAAAGGCCCGGAGGGCTTAGCGGGAGCGCCGGGCACCCACAGCGCCGTTAAACCGGGCCGGGATAATGTACACACCGTTGGATTTGGTCTTGTCGTGCAGCCCCTTTTTCTGCCTGCTGTTGGTGTAGAGCAGACCCGAAAAGGAAACGGCCAGCAGGCCAAGGAAGCCCATCAGGAAATTGACGGTAACGGAAAGAAGCACGGCAGAGAGAAACCCGGCAAGCACGCTGGCAAGCCCCCAGTAGATGTAGCGGCCTTTGAGGGTCTTGAATACCACGGGCTGCTGTAGCCCCTTGTACACGGGGAAGCTCGCCGCGTGCCTGTCGAGCGCCATTACACGCCGAAGAATGCCTTCACCACCACGCCCACCAGCATCAGAAACACGCACGAGCCCATCCAGCCCATGATGGATTTCTGCACGTCCTGGTCGCCCGAGTTCCACTTGATGAACACGCGCACGCCGCCTACCAGCCCGACAATGGCACCGATGACAATGATGAGCGTGCCGATGGGGTCCACGTAGGTGGTCAGTTCAGAGGAGGCGGCATCGATGCCGGTTACGCCCTGGGCAAAGCCGGTCTGTGCCATGGCCAGCAGGGCCATCGCCGAAAGGGTAAGTTTCTTTCTCATAAAGCTTGTTTTTGTAGTAGGGTTAAAGTTTAAAATATAGACTTTGCATGGGACTTGGCCTCACGAAGGAAATCATCGAGCGGGATACCCTGCCCCTCCACGCGCAAGCTATGCGCCTGCTCCAGTGGTGCGTCATCCTCATACTCTTCGTCTTCTTCCCACTCTTCCTCCTCCTCAAATTCATCCGTATCACCGTAGGCGTAATCGTCCACCTCGGTGGGCTGCTCCTCCTCGCCTGCCAGCTCGCTCATGTGGTAGACCACGGCCGTATCTGCCGCCTTGTGCCCGCCCCTGGCCCTGACCAGGTCAAACAGGATGTTAAGCGTGTAATAGGCCGCATAACAGGAGGTGATGACCAGAAAGAACGTGCTCCATTCCATAATTCAATATTTTAATTAAACACTCCGCTTTGTCTGAGAGCCGGCCTAGTCGATAAGCCGGTTGCTGCGTTTCTCCACCAGCTCCTGTATCAGCCCTTTGTGGCGGCTGAAGAACTCGTGCAGCAGGAAGCTTACCAGATGGCTGGACTTGATCTTGGCTTTTTTGCGAAGCAGGTCCAGCACCTCGGCGCTCTCGTCGTCGATGTAGACAGCGCGGCGGTCAAAGTCCATGTCGGCCTTTGCCTCTTCCAGCACCCGGTAAAGCTGCCTGAATCCGCCTGTCTCCAGGGTGCTGCTCACGCTAGGGGCAGCAGGATCGGGCAAGGGCTGCTCCGTGTGTTGGAGCGAGCCCTTAATCCGCTGTAAAACGAGGTTGCTCTTACTGTTGCTCATGCGAATTATATTCTTTATAAGACTAATATACGTATTATTATTCTTATAAAGAATATATTTTTTAATTTATCGAATGAATAAAGCTTTCATGATCTGTAAAGCAGCATAAAAAAGCTTTACTCCTTCCCCTTGAAGTAATTGGTATAGATGTAGTCGAAGGCTTCCTGTACCACCTGGCGAGCCTCAGAACCGATGGAAACGGTGTCGATCCGCTGCAGGGCCACGCGCTCGGCTATCTCCGGTGCCAGCTGCCCCAGGGCCGAAAGCGCCTCGCGCACTTTCTCCTTTGTTTCGTACTTGATGTTCTTGTTGAGGCGGGTGGGCAGAAAGACGATGTGGTTGTGGGGGTTGAGGTGACGGGCTACCCGGGCAAACACATGCGAGGACTCAAACACGCTGCGCTCGTAGGCGATGGGGCAGATAATGAGGTCGGCATCCTTGAGCACGGCCAGTATCGCGTCATCGTCCAGCCTGCCCGGCATGTCAATGAGCACGTGCATGGCGTTTTTGAGCGCGTCCAGGTCATGGGCATAGGTGGGGTACTCCTCCAGCTCCAGCTTGATCACCTCGTAAAGCGGTTCGTTGTCGTAGAGTTCGCGGTCGCGCTCCCACGTGGCGTACACCGTTTCCTGTTGGTCCATGTCAAAAAGCACGACCTCTTCTCCTTTCTCCAGGGTAAGGTAGTTGGCCAGCAGCACGCAGGTGGTGGACTTGCCGACCCCGCCTTTCTGGTTTGCGATCACAATTTTCATATCGGTAGGGTTTAGCGTTTTAGTTTCCTCTTTTTCCTGCGCTCGCTTTGCTTGCTCTCGCGCTGGCTGTTGGACAGCAGCAACTCAGCGATCAGCTCCAGCATGCCGCCTACCGGGGCGCTGCGGTGCTCCAGACGGCGCGCGGCCTCCGGAGCGATGGCTTTGTCGGTGTTAAGGGTTTGAATGCCGCCAAAGTCCAGCTTTTGGCGCGTGAGCTTGTCCACCGGGTATAGCTCCTTATCCCTTCTGTCGATCAGGTAATACTTTCCCTCCGATCGGGCCAGGCTCCACTCGTTGCGCTCGAAAATAGCGGGCAGCGTGTGCCCGTTGGCCAGCATGCTGTTGAGCCGGTCAGCCGTGTAGCGGCGCGGCGTTCTGTCTGCCGGGCCGTCCACTTTCAAGCTGCCCGGCTTGAGGTGGAAGGCATGGGTAAGTATCTTGATGTCGGCCTCGCTGGTGATCACGTACTTGTTGGCCTGCCGCAGCCGCTCGTTGTAGTGCAGGGCACCCATGCGCTCGGGCTCCACCTGCAGCACCGCTTCCTTCTCCCCCTTCCGCTTTACCTTGCCGCTCTTGCTTACTGTAAAGCCGAGGGCGGCCAGCTCTTGCTTGAAGGCGCTAAAGGGTAACTGGCTGTTGGATTTGCTAACCTTTTTTACCACGGCCTCGGCAGCGCCCAACTGCTGGCTCCTGCTCACCGGTGAGAGCAACTCGCTTAGCTTCATCAGCTGCGAGCCTTTGAGTACCTGCTTTTTGGCGTGGTCGATCACCGAGTAACCGTACGGCGTATCCTGGCCCTTTGCCTGGTGATAGATGACCTCTACCCCGAACTTTGCCTTCAGCAAGGCCTTGAACTCCCCGGCAGAAAGACCCGGCCTGTACTTGGCAAGCAGCGCCCGCAGTTGCCGTATGCGCTCGTTAGGGACCACGTAAGCGCTTATCTTTTTGTTGATGGTGTCTTTGTCCACGTCACTGATGCGCGTGCCGTACTTGACCAGTTCTAGCTGGGTGGGCGTTTCCTTTACCTTCACCCCTTCTAGCTCCAGCAGCAGCTTGAACTGCGCCGGGGTGGAGAAGCTGTAGGCCATCGCCTTGGCTACGTGCGCGCGGATCTCGGTGCCCATGTCCTGGAGCATGATTTCCTTTAGGACCTTTTGGGACCGGGTGCGCTCAAAGGAATCGTCGATTTTTCTTCCCTCCCAATTCACGCGCGTCGAGATGATGTGCACATGGTTGTTTTGCGTGTCGGAGTGAAAGTAGATCAGGTGCGGGTTCTCGCCGTAGCCCATTTTCTGCAGGTACTGCGTGGCCATGTCCACCAGTTCGGCAGCGTCTTTCTCTCTTCCCTCGCAGGAGATCACGGCATGGAACTGGGGCTGCTTTACGCGCTGCTCGTTGCTCTCGGACTTGCTCCATGACTGCAGGTAGCTTGTATAGTCCGCGTTGCCCAGCGCGCCCCCAACGGGCTGGAGCATGCCGAAGTTCTCGGCCACCAGCAGCTCGGCAGTTCCTTTCTCAACCTTGTCCTCGTTGTAGCCCACCCCAGCGAAGGTGCCGGCAGAGGAGAGTATCTTTACGATCATAGGCTAATATAGCACATCCCGGCAACAGCACTGCCGCCTTGCGCAATGCGCAATCAGTATGCCGCAACCCTTGTTCCGCAATGAGCATAGTGTTATATAGCGTTACGACCAACCTTTAGATTAGCGCTATATAATTTTTCCAATAGCTATACTTTTCTATTACCAGGTATTGTAGTAATTTTTACCTATACCTGAAGGGCAGCCAGT
>NZ_JBHTLD010000124.1:0-15207 GCF_042678745.1 Pontibacter rugosus
GAAAGCTGGACATGGAAAGATTTGTTTGGTCACAATCTTAACCTTACCTCTTCTTGGTGAGTTCTATCTTTTTATAAAAATGCTAAAGTCGAGCTTAGAGGTATAGAAAGTCTTTTTGGCGCTTTCGCCTACGCCTTTCAATCTAAATTTCAATAGCACCTTAGAGGTATAGAAAGGGGATATAACTGTACTCGTCTTGCTTTTCGACTTGCTTATTTCAATAGCACCTTAGAGGTATAGAAAGAGTCTTTGGACCTAGCCAAGCTTATGTACAAGCGAAATTTCAATAGCACCTTAGAGGTATAGAAAGATAGCTTATAGAAGCGTTTCCAAGCAGTTTTTCTCAATTTCAATAGCACCTTAGAGGTATAGAAAGGTGTAGTAAGGGATAAAACTATCTCTTGAGCCGTAAATTTCAATAGCACCTTAGAGGTATAGAAAGTGGTCAGGTTCTGTCATATGATGCTGGACTTCGCTGGATTTCAATAGCACCTTAGAGGTATAGAAAGCTAGGTTCGCAGACGGTTTCACGGCGGAGCTAAGCCATTTCAATAGCACCTTAGAGGTATAGAAAGGTATCTCTTGCGCCAAAGTTCCATTCGCTTGTATTAATTTCAATAGCACCTTAGAGGTATAGAAAGGGTATTAGTAGCAGTAGCCACAGCAGGAACCTTTTTATTTCAATAGCACCTTAGAGGTATAGAAAGCTTGCTCTGTTTGATCCATTAGCGTAGATATAAACTCATTTCAATAGCACCTTAGAGGTATAGAAAGCCAGAAAGTTTAACCTCATATAGCTAAAGCTTTTAATTTCAATAGCACCTTAGAGGTATAGAAAGTACATATCCTGTTTCTGCCCTTCTAAGTCATTAATAATTTCAATAGCACCTTAGAGGTATAGAAAGTGAAGAGAACAAAGAACAGCTCTTGCTTGTGCGCCTGATTTCAATAGCACCTTAGAGGTATAGAAAGTATACCTTAGAGTGTGGGGTCATCTCAAATAAGGCATTTCAATAGCACCTTAGAGGTATAGAAAGTTGCTGTGTAGAATCGCTGATTAGTACCATTGTCAATTTCAATAGCACCTTAGAGGTATAGAAAGGAATGGATAGAATGCCCACAGGACGCCGTTTCGGTATTTCAATAGCACCTTAGAGGTATAGAAAGTCGTATATTTTAGTTAACTTTTTCATATCTTATGAGTTGATTTCAATAGCACCTTAGAGGTATAGAAAGAGTGAGCTACTAACAAGTGGTGGACTGAGGCCAGGAATTTCAATAGCACCTTAGAGGTATAGAAAGGGCACTACAGCAGAAGCCTATTGGCTATCTTGCGAAGATTTCAATAGCACCTTAGAGATATAGAAAGGCGTAGAACTCCTTGGCTAAGGGAGCATCAAGTATCATATTTCAATAGCACCTTAGAGGTATAGAAAGAGTTTCAGGGGGGGGTGTACACTTCTCTGAACGATTTCAATAGCACCTTAGAGGTATAGAAAGTGCCTAATTGCGGCATCCATTTGTTGTTAGGATAGAATTTCGATAGCACCTTAGAGGTATAGAAAGTAAGGCACTTCAAACAAAGCCTTCACAACCTAGATAAATTTCAATAGCACCTTAGAGGTATAGAAAGTAAGCAGGAGAGTAGAGGCAGATTTTGCCGTACGTGATTTCAATAGCACCTTAGAGGTATAGAAAGACAACAAGGGCGGGGTAGGGAAAAGCTCCACCGTGCTATTTCAATAGCACCTTAGAGGTATAGAAAGGACATATTGCCTGGGGTTTCACTTATAAGTTAAGTCATTTCAATAGCACCTTAGAGGTATAGAAAGGCTCAAAGGGAAGTGCCAACCTAGTATGCTCATCCACATTTCAATAGCACCTTAGAGGTATAGAAAGGAAGCCTGCAGCAGTGCAGCGCGGCTTGGGCTACGAATTTCAATAGCACCTTAGAGGTATAGAAAGACATATTTTTTCAGCAGGTTAAATGCACCTGCTTCATTATTTCAATAGCACCTTAAAGGTATAGAAAGTTGGTTTGGTAGCTCTAAAAGCTTACTTTTCTTAAAAACCTAAATCGCACCTTACAGGTTAATAAAAACTATCACCTAGGCATTCTAAAACAATGGTTTTATACTGTCATACCTGCTGGCAGACAAAGAGCTCCTGCTGCTTCTCTGTTATAGAAGGAACCCCTGAGTTAGAATCTAATAGCACAAAGTTGCTTTCTTCTTGTTAATTTGCGTGCTCTAAAAATAAATACCTGGTGAATCAGATAGTACCCTCAGATAAATTTTTCACGCCCTTCCGAGATTCCCCATTGCTCCATTTGTTACCAGAAAAATTTACGTACCCTTATAAGTATACTCCTCACCCCCTTAGCAAGTCAGCAGCTGCAGAGCTACAGGAGTATTTGCACCATCAAAATGAATGGGAGCACAACTTTGGCTTAAAAAATGGACAGGAAGGTAAAGTTGTAGGAAAGATGTTTGGGGTGCTGGTGGTAAAAACGGCACAAGGACAGGTTGGCTATTTGGCGGCTTTTTCTGGAAAGCTGGCCGGAGGCTATCATCATGCCAGGTTTGTGCCGCCTGTTTATGATGCACTGGCAGAAGGTAGTTTTCTAAACAGTGGCATGAAAGAACTGACGCGCATTAATAATGAGATTAAGGCTCTGGAAGAACGCAGCACAGAAGAAAGCTTACATCAAGTTGCAGCACTTCAGAAAGTTAGAAGAGAAAATTCCATTGCCCTGCAAGGTTTGCTCTTTAATCACTATCATTTCCTGAATCAAGCCGGAGAAGAAAAAAGCTTACGGACAATTTTCCAGCATAACGCAGGCAGTAACCCTCCTGCTGGTGCCGGAGAGTGTGCCGCTCCAAAACTACTGCACTATGCCTTTAAACACCACATGAAGCCATTGGCATTGGCTGAGTTCTGGTGGGGCCTCTCTCCTAAATCCGACTTCTGGAAACATGGCCAGTTTTACCCTGCCTGTCGCGAAAAATGTGCGCCCATCCTGACGCACATGTTGGAGAACATGGAGATAGAGGAGACTCCCAGCTAAAAACTGGTGATTAAGGCTGCATTCAACCTAACCCATAAATACAATATACTTTATCAGATAAAGCCACGCAGCCATACTTGCAGGACACTTATACTTCCTTTCTAGCAAGTATATAACTGCTTATCTATGCGAGAAATCGTAAAGCTGCTGCTACTTGATTTACTTAGGAAGCAGCAACTAAATTCTCAGCTATTTCATCTATCCTGATCCACTTCATGCCGGCTGCCTCTGCCGCTTTTACACCTGGTGTACCATCTTCAAACACTAAGCAATCTTCAGGGGCAACACCCAATTTCTCAGCTGCCAGCAGAAAAGGGTCCGGGTAAGGTTTCCCTTTATCGGTGTCCTCGGCACAAACCAGCACCTCTACCAGCGCATCTATCTCCAGCACTTCCAGCGTACGCTGTATCATTTTGCGCGAGCCTCCGGATACGACTCCTATTTTTATGCTGCCTACATGGCTCACCAGGTGGTCTACCACGAACTGTACCGGCTTGGTCTGCTCAATAAACTCCTCGTAAAACAAAGCAGATTTAAGTGCCACAAACTCTATCGGGCAAAAGTCGCTGTGGTAGCGTTTGTTGATTTCCTCCACTACTTTAGGAATCGGAAGGCCGGCAAACTCATCTACAATGGCGGGGTCAATGGTGATTCCTTTGCTGGCTGCTACTTTTACGTAAGTATCTTTATGCGCCTGCATGTTGTCTGCCAGCGTGCCATCACAGTCATATAAGAAAGCTTTGTAGGGGCCGCTTGATAGCGCCATAAGCTGCTGCAGGGCTGAAGTATAACCTAAAACATCAGAGCTTTTGTAATTCATCTTTATAATATCAGGTACTGAAAAAATAAGAAAAGGCCTTGGCTTTATTGCACAGCCACTACTAATTTGTTTACTGCTCTGTAAACGATTCCCTTTCGGGCCAGCAGCCAGTTAAAAAGCAGGATACCAGAGGAGGCGCATAGGATCCCCGCCAGCACATCGAGCACGTAGTGGTGCGAAGTATAAACTGCCGCAAACCAGATGCCTACAGTGATAACGGCAAATACCACTTTTGCCAACCAGCTTAAGTTGTTACGCAGGGCATAATATAGCACAATCAGCGGGTAAGCCGAGTGCAGCGAAGGCATGGCCGCAAACACATTAGAGCCTTTGGCATAGAGTGAGTTGAAAACTGTGATGCCGAAAAAAGTATCGAAACGCACCAGCCCTGCCGTGTTTCCGGGCGTAGCCGCTACAAAATCAAACCCATACTGCTGCACATACCAGGGTGGTGCAGCCGGGTAAAGGTAATACACCACAAATCCCAGCAGGTTTACCAGCAGAAAAGTAAACAGGAAATAAATAAACTGCCTTCTGTCGCGGAAAAACCAGAACATGGCAAACCCAATTGGCACAGGTATCCAGGACAGGTAAAAGACTCCGCTCAACACATCGAGGAACGCATTGCTGTGCTGTATCCAGAACTCGTTCGGCGTAAATATAACTCCCTTACTTTGGATACCGAAAATGTCTTTCTCCGCGTGATACAAATCCGCGATGTGCACCGGGTTAAACCAGTAGTTTGGGAAGGCCTTCATGTAATCATAGAGAATCCAGAAGACGATGAAGATAGAAAAGCCCGTAACAAATTTTCTGGTAATGGGCGTGGCAAAGTATAAAAGGTTCACCAGGCCCACCAGCACCAGCTGATCCGTTTTGAAGCCCACCAGCAGGTAAGACAACAGCAGGTAGCCCACTGATAAAGCCGCCAGCACTAGCACGGCTTTGCGCGACAAGCCCTTCTTCTCTCCTGCCGCAGCAGTTGCTATACTCATTTTATTTTTTGTCAAAATCAGATCCGAATACCTTGTCCCACAGGGCTGAGCTCACACCATAGCCTTTGGAGGCATCAGAGTAGTGGTGCAGCATGTGGTGCCTCTTCAGCTTTTTCCAGAATTCGCCTTTAAAGTTGAAGTGGTGCAGTGCGTAATGCGAAATATCATAAACCAGGTAACCCGTCAGGAAGGCCGCAAAGAAAGCATAAAGCTGCCCACCAGAAAATATCAGCGAAAAAAGCAGGTACAAAACTGTAGCCATAGGTATACTGGCTGAGGGTGGCATCACCAGCCGCTTGGCATCGTTTGGGTAATCGTGGTGCACCCCATGGAAAATAAAGTGCAGGCGCAAAGCCCATGAAGCCTTTGGCACAAAATGAAAAACATAACGATGTAACACGTATTCGGTTAGCGTCCACACAAACAGCCCCAACGCAGCATATCCTACAAAGGTAATCAATGCAATCTGCTCCTGAAATAAAGCCAGCCAACTCAGGAAAAGTATAACCGGTACATAAATATAAAGCGGAACCGTGTAGTGTACTTTGGACAGCGCTTCCATCCAGTTATACTTAAACATCCTGACAGATTCCTGTGAGTTAGATACAAAGTTCTTCTTCATAAGAAAATCATGGTTTAAACCGTCCTGTTACAGCTTTCCCAGTTGCGGCATCTCTGCCCTTCAGCTCCACATACAGTACATTAGGTACCCAAAAGGTCCCTCCTTCCACACGCACAAACACACGGTCCAGTATTGCCTCTTTTCTGTTGATCATCGCATATACATGATATTCACCATCTGCATTTTTACGCAGGTATAGCGCCAACTTATCATAGCATACAAACTTGAGCTCGTAGTTGTCTTTGCCAAGCTTTTTGGTATGCAGGCCATAGGCAAACTTGCGCTGTATATAGTTCAGCTCCTTGTGCACACCTCCCTCAGGATAGCGAATCCAGAACGGGTGGATAGGATCTTTCTCATCCAATGTTCCCTGCGGGGTCTTGTTCAGCTCATAAACCACCGTATTGGTATTAGGGTCGCGCTGCACGTAGAACATCATGCCTTTTATATTCTTCGGCACAGGCAAAGAGTCTGGCTGTACCTCCTTTATACTTTGGCTGGTGCCGGCATTTGCGCTGCCCAGGCAAGTATAAAGTAGTAGTAGGATCAAATAAGTTACTTTTTTCACAATGCTGTTTTTATACTTAGAGCTTGTTTAAATTTTGTTTTTGCAAGCGAAAGCTGAATGGGTAGGGATCTGGCAAAGCAGTTTCAGCGCTTCATAGCAGCCCTATGCGGCGAGAAAAGCGTGAAGCAAGGTTCCTTTACAGGCTTTTGCAGTGCAACGTATGTATTTTAAACAGGCTCTTAGGGTGTCACCATTTCCTTCTGCTCCATGGCGCGTTTCGCATCCATCAATCTGTGCACTGCGGTGATATTCGTTAGTACGGCCATCACGGTAATTGGCAGCGTAAACACCGTCATGGTTTCAAAAACATGAAAAGGAATACCAGGCACGTATACTTTGTAATCATCTCCCACAAAAGAGTAGGTTATGCCGCAGGCAATGGCAGATATACCGATCAGCACCACTCGTTCCGGCCGCTGCATTAAACCTCCCTTGCAATCTACCCCAAGGCCTTCGGCGCGGGCACGGGTATAGCTCACCATCATAGAGCCGATCAGGGCTATAAACGCGAACAGCGAGCTTAGCAGGTAATGATGTGAAATGAGGTAGTAGCAGATGCCCATAAACATGATCATCTCACTGTAACGGTCTAACACTGAATCATACATAGCCCCAAAAGTAGACTTCATGTTTCCAAGCCTGGCCACCTGCCCGTCCAGCATATCGAACACCCCGGCAAACAGGACCAAAGCACCTGCCCAGCCCACATATTCCAGCTCGCCACGGTTACTCACTTCGCCGCCCCAGATAAAAACAGCGGCTACCCCAATATTCAGGATCAGGCCCGTAGTAGTAACGGCATTGGGAGTAAACCCAA
This sequence comes from Pontibacter rugosus, assembly GCF_042678745.1. Lineage (NCBI taxonomy): Bacteria > Pseudomonadati > Bacteroidota > Cytophagia > Cytophagales > Hymenobacteraceae > Pontibacter > Pontibacter rugosus. The sequence goes on from NZ_JBHTLD010000124.1 coordinate 6,890, forward strand.
TTTTAATTAGCAGCCTGACAAAAGGGTTTATCACTTTATAGATTCCCTGTTGCAGCGCGTCGCGAAGTGCATCCTTGTTCATAGTGTAGCTGATTTATAATTAAAAATCGAACTTAAACCTACCCCTTATACCTAATTCTGATACGTTAGGATTATCTAAATAAGATAAGCGTTTCACTACGTCTATCCTGAAGAAATTAAATATATTTCCTATCCCCACACTTGCCTCCATGTAGGGCTTTTTCTCCAATGTATAAGTTGCTTGCCGGCCATCCTCAAAAGTAGGGAATTGAAGCAAATCTGTATTACCCTGCGGCATATTTTCATTTCTGACGGAGCCATACAAGGCTTTGAATGTTACAAACTCGCGCAATTTCGTTTTCTTTAGCAGCGGTATCTTGTTAAATATAAAACCGTTAAAGCTGTGGTCGATATGCACACTGGCATACTGGTCGCTAACAAACTCCAGGAAGTTCATCAGGTTATAGGCCTGCAACTGGTAAGAGTACGTTTGGTTAGCCCGATGGATGGTTAGCAGCGGAAACGGCACCTGCCCGAAAGTATAGCCACCCTCTGTTACCACATCCGAATAGCCCAGCTGCGATAAGTAGAAGCGCTTATAAATATTTAAGGCAACTTTCTGGTATTCATACTGGCTGTCGAACAAATCTTTTATACCAGCCGTGGCACGAAGCGTGAATACGGGGTAACGGTTGGCAATCGGGGTGCGGTACAGCTTACCCTGAAAGAATTGCTCATTCGGTGCCCAGCGCAGCTCCAGCGAAGCCTCTGAAGTTGTAAGGCTCCCCATTTGCAAGGCCTCCACATCTCCTTCCTCGGCTACCTGCAAATATTCCAGCGAGCCTGCAGGCGATTGTTTCCAGTTTCTGAAGCCTACTCTGTAAGAGAAGTGGTTTTCAAACTCGTGCAGGTAATCGATGTTATACGTTTCGCTATAGAGCCATTTGTCGTTTTCGCCGCGTTTAAACGAAAGCAGAAAGTTATCTTCCTGCACAAACTGCAGCTCCTGCCCTGGTATGTTGGTATCTTTCTGATAGCTGGCGTTGATCGCTCTCACCGGAAACTCCCATATAGATCTATCGGTTAGCGAGTAGCTACCGCCTAGGTAATACTTCCACTTCTCATCTTTGAAGCCATAGGCCGCATAGGTCTCCAGCATATACTTTTTGCTGAAGTTAGTGGTGGTGCGCCCCCCGAAGCGCAGGCGGAACCCCTCTACCGGGTTAAAACTGTAAAAGGTGTTCAACGGGCCAATCTCGATGTTCGGCCCCATGCGCTTGTAACCGGCAATCAGCGCAGTTGCCCAGTCCATGGTGCGCTGGAACGACTTCATGTTAACCAGGCTATCGATATTGGCATAGGTATTAAGCTCCACCTCCGATAGCGAATCGTGCCGGCTGGCCTGCCAGTAACTTTCGTCCTGAGCCAACGCATCAGCTGCCTTTACAACAGCCTCTCCCTCATAAAAAGCCACTGGCTGAGGCTCGTTTATGACATAGTTTTTATAGGACACTATGCGCTCACCGTAAAATCCTGCATCACTATTTTGTGTGAGGCCGAAATCGGCTTTCAACTCGCTCTTGCTTAAATGGTAGCGCCCGTCGCTGTTTTTTTCAAAGTCAAGCTTAATATCTAAGTCGCGTACCCAGTTAATGCTTACGCCCTTGCTTACCTCCATGTCCACGCGCTGCACCGCAAAGGTACCGTCCAGCGTTACAAACATCTCACCGGTAAACATAAAGGCCGATGGGTTGCGGGGCTCAAACAACAGTTTTGCCAACTGCTGGCCACTATCCGTCGTTACCGTGTCTTTCAGGTAAAACTTGTAAAAAGTCGGTGCCATGTCGGCGATGGGACTAAGGAACTGGTTTGTCAGGATCGTGATGTTGTTGTCATAGATATCAACGTCCTGGTACATGTGCTGCATGTAGGTCATCATACCTTTATTATCCACAAACTCCCCGAAATTCACCTTCTTCTCCGCCTTTACTAATGTTTTTCTGCTCTCAGGGTTTTTGCGATAATACTGCTCTGTGATCTCTTCCTGCATGTAGAAAGGAAGTATGGCCTTGCCTGCAATTACCGTGGTATCAAGGTTGCTGGTGATAAAATCATACTTGCGCAGAAAGATGTTTTTCTTTAGTTTTTCCGGCGTGTTCACCAGCGACATCTGTGTTTTATCGTACTGTTCGTACTGCACATAAGCGTAGGCTTCCGGTCTGTTTTCTGACTTGTGGTCTACAATTTCGCGGATAAGATCTACGGCAGGATTATTTTTGTTGCTATACTTCACCTTCCGTTTCTTACCCACCACAACTACCTCACTCAGCTGTTTTGCGTCCGTTTGAAGCCGTACATCCTGTGTTTGCTCCTGTCCCGGAACCACCTCTACTGTAGCAGTTCTATAGCCAAGATAAGAGAATTGTAACTTGCCAATCGGCTGGTTTGTCCTGATCAGGTAGTTGCCCTCATAATCGGTGCTGGTGCCCAGATTGGTTCCCGGCACAAATACCGATACCCCGATCAAGGCTTCTTTCGTGGTAGCATCGGTTACAGTGCCTTTAATGGTCGTAACAGTGCTTTGCGCCATTACGGCACCTGCGGTCATCCCTGCAAATAATACAAGGAGCACGCTATAAACTAGATTTATATATAGCCTATATATATTCTTATTTGAATACATATCGTTTCTGAATTATATAGTTGTAAAAGATACCGACCAGCAGTGAGATGAAAATCTTCGAGAATATATAGTTTACTCCTCCATAGTGTGTGATCATATAAACGCCTGAAGCGTTGAGCAGCAAGCTGCCAGTCCAGACCATGAAGTACTTTAAAAACTGCGTCGGTATTGTTTTATGTGATGCGTTGAAAACCCAGGTTCTGCCAAGAGAAAAATGTGTTATGCCTCCTGTAACAGTACCCATAACAGTAGCTGCCACATACCAGAGCCCGAAGAGTTCCACCGCTAGGATCGTCACCAGAAAATCGACGCCGGAAGCAACCAAAGAAGCAGCCTGCGCCTTAATGAAGGTGAGCATTTAGAGTATTTTGAAGTATAGAAGTATTTGTAGAACAATATTTGCGTAAACACCTGCCAGCACGTCATCCAACATCACGCCCCAGCCGCCTTTGAAATTTTCCATCTTTCGGATAAAGAGCGGCTTTGCTATATCGAAAAACCGGAAGAGCAGCAGGCCCACCATCAGCGTAACAGGTGTAAGAGGCAGAAATAAAAGACTGATGCACATTCCTGCCACTTCGTCTATCACTACCTTTTTGTCGTCTTTGCCCCAGAGTGGCTCTACCTGCGTGGCTGACCATACGCCCAGCCCCGTCAGTAGCACCGTTAACCAGGGCAGCCACAGCACAAGCTGGCCTCCACCAGTCAGCTGCATGGCATAAAGGGCTAAACAAGTGGCAACAGCCGCAACTGTACCGCCTCCCTTACCAATGTAGCCAATGCCCAGGCTGGTGGAAACTAGTTTGTGTAATCTGATCACTTCCGTTGGATTATAATCCCTCTTCTACAAGGTCTTCGTAGTAATCCAGACCTAAATGCGTAATCAGGTCCTCTCCCATCATGTGGCGAAGCGTGTTCTGAAGCTTAATCAACTGCTTGAAGATGTCGTGCTCCGGACGCAGGCCTTCTGCTGTTTGCGGCGACTTATAGTAGAACGACAGCCACTCCTGTATTCCACTCATGCCGGCACGCTGTGCCAGGTCAGTAAACAGGGCAAGGTCTAACACAATCGGTGCGGCCAGAATAGAATCGCGGCACAGGAAGTTGATCTTGATCTGCATCTGATAGCCTAACCAGCCAAAGATGTCGATGTTATCCCAGCTCTCTTTGTTGTCACCGTGAGGAGGATAGTAATTGATGCGGATTTTGTGGTAGATATCACCGTACAACTCCGGGTTGTCGTCCGGGTGCAGGATATCTTCCAGCACTCCCAGCTTAGATACTTCTTTGGTTTTGAAGTTCTCCGGATCGTCCAGTACAAGACCATCACGGTTACCCAGGATGTTAGAGGAGAACCAGCCTTTGATACCCAACGCTCTGGCTTGCAGACCTGGTGCCAGAATCGTCTTCATCAACGTCTGCCCAGTCTTGAAGTCCTTGCCTGAAATAGCCACACCGTTTTCTTTGGCAAGCTCTACTATAGCCGGAATATCAACCGTCAAGTTAGGCGCACCGTTAGCAAAGGGAACACCCAGCTTCAACGCAGCGTAAGCGTAAATCATACTTGGGGCAATGCGCGGATCATTGTTGCGTAGGCCTTCCTCGAAGCTCGCTACAGTCTGATGCACGTCGCCAGGCTCCAGGTATACTTCTGTTGAGCCACACCATACCACCACCAAACGGTCGCAGCCGTTGGCTTCTTTAAAGTTGCGCATATCATCCATCAGGGCTTCCGCCAGCTCATATTTTGTAGCGGCTTCCTTTACATGGGTACCGTCCAGGTTGCGGGCGTAGTTTTTATCGAATACAGCTTTCATTGGCTGTATAGCCTCTAACTCTGACTTGATGCTGTACAGCAGGCCCGGCTCCAGTACTTTAGCATTCACAGCAGCCTCGTATACGTTATCTTCGTACACATCCCAACCACCAAACACAAGGTTATCCAGACTCGCTAAGGGCACAAAGTCTTTGATAAGCGGGTTGCGGTTATCTGTTCTCTTGCCCAAACGGATGTTACCCATCTGCGAAAGAGAGCCAATTGGCTGCGACATTCCTTTACGGATAGCCTCTACACCAGCAATAAACGTAGTGGCAACTGCTCCTAGTCCTGGAAGCAAAATACCGAGGCGCCCTTCAGCGCTTTTTACTTGAAATTCCATCTTATTAACGTGTGTCTAAAACTTTTGAATCTATACTTAACTTATAACCACTTATTCTCCTTGTACCATTGCAGCGTCTGTGCAAGTCCTGTTTCCAGGTCATACTCCGGTACAAAGCCCAATTCTCTTTTTCCTTTGGCTATGCTGCAGTTCCAGTTGGCAGCAGTTAGCTCGTTTAATTTTTCTGTGTTCAGCGCGGGCACCTTATCTCCCTTGGCATAAGCCATCTCCAGCACCTGAGCTACTACCTTCACCACCCCCATCGGCAAATGAATCCGGACTGCTTTTTTACCGAGCACCCGCTTGGTGATATCAGCCAGTGCGTAGCGGCTGTAGCTGTTGCCGTCAGACAGGTTATAGCTTGCCTGATGCTCTTTTGCGCCCAGCGCCAAGATTACTGCCTTCGCCAGGTCCTTCACATAAATAAAGCTCAATCGCTGCGCTTGTCTGCTAATGTAAGGGTCCAGGCCGCTGTTAAGCGTTTTCAGCAGGATGAAAATGTCCTTCTCTCGTGGGCCATATACAGCTGTAGGCCGCAAAATCACCCAAGGCAGTTCCTTTATCTCTGACAAATACTGCTCAGCCAATAGCTTGCTTCTGCCATACTCCGTAACCGGTTGCGCAGCATGCTGCTCATCTATGGGCAGGTTATCCTTGTAGGCAATAGGCCCTAAAGCTGCCAGGCTGCTGATAAACACGAACTTCTTCAGTGGCATCTTCGCCTTGGTGGCAGCCAGTGCCAACGCCTTGGTATAGTCTGCATTCACTTTGGCATAAGCCAGGGCATCTTTAGCCTTCGTAGTTCCTGCCGCGTGTATGATGTATTGGTATTGCTTTTCCTCCAGCTCCTTTACCAAAGCACTGGAGTCGGTGTAATTAAGGGACGTATATTGTATATTGAGAGACTTTAAATGCTCCAGCTCACTGGAAGGCCGCACGGCCGCGTATACTTCCAGCCCCGCCTGCACCGCTGCCTCTATTAGATGGTAGCCTACAAAGCCAGTTGCCCCAGTTATCAATACCCGCTCTTTCATAGCGCCTTTTCAAAAATCCTGTACCGCTTGTATGGCTTGGCTCCCATTTTCAGCAACCCCTGGTTCATCATCACATTGTTTTCCAGTATCCAGGAGGCCTCTGCTGTTTTCATGTTCTTTTCACGGTGCTTTTGCATAGCCGCACCGTAAAAAACAGCCTCTATGCCCAGCTTCCGGTAACCTTCCACCACGCCAAGGGCTATAATTCGCACGGCGTTTATTTGCTTGCGCTGCGTTAGCAGTTTAAATATACCCGTAGGCAACAGGCGTCCTTTTTTAATCTTTTTCAGGATCTGGTTGATGTCCGGAATAGCCAGCGAAAAACCGATCATCTTCCCGTCATGCTCAGCTACCAGGCAAAAGTCCGGGTCCACAATCAGCTTTAAGTCTTTCGCCATGTAATCAAACTCCTTTGGCGTCATGGGCACAAAACCCAGGTTTTTATCCCAGGCTGAGTTATAGATTTCCCGCAGCTTCTCTGCTTCCTGCTTATAGTTTTTAAGGCTGATTGGCCTGATGGTAATTCCTTTTTGCTCCAATCGTTTCCGAATCACCTCCGATAGCCGGTACGGCTTATCGTTGTATCCATCTGCCCCAAACTGGTAGGCCAGCAGGTCTACCTTCTTTTGGAAGCCAAGGTCTTCCAGAAGCGGGATGTAATAAGGGTAGTTATAAGGCATCATGGCCGCAGGAGAACTATCAAAGCCATCTACCAGCATGCCGCAGGTTTCATTGGTAGAGAAATTTACCGGCCCGATCATGGTGGTAGCTCCTTTTTGGTTTAGCCACTGGTGCACCTCCTGAAAAAGCAGGTTTGCCACCTCCCCGTCTTCCACACAATCAAAGAACCCGAAAAAACCATCCTGTGCCTGATTGAAGGCATTATGGTTATTGTTCAGTATAGCTGCAATGCGCCCTACTAGCTTATCATCCTGATACGCTAAGAATAACTGCAACTGCGAGTGCTCATGAAAAGGATGCTTGCCCGGTGTTAACAGATCTTTTTGCGCAATATAAAGCTCCGGCACATAGTATGGGTCGTCTTTATAGAGCACATGCGGAAAGTCGATGAAGGCTTTCAGCTGCCGCTTTGTCTTAACGGGCAGTACTTGCTTCATAAGATGCATCTCTGGTTTTAACTCCGATCAACTTAAAGGCACCTGTAATTTTAGTCACGGCTTCCTCTATCTGCGGAAAAGTATGCGTCGCCATTACAGAAAGGCGAATCAATGTTGAGTCTGCCGGTACAGCTGGCGCCACTACGGGGTTCACGAAAATACCGTTATCCTGCAGCACCTTCGTAACCTGAAACGTCTGATCATTATCACGCACATAAATAGGGATAATAGGTGTTTCTGTAGGGCCAAGTTCTAATCCGGCTACACGCAATAGTTGTGTAGCATAATGTGTGTTTGCCCAAAGTTGCTCCATACGCTCCGGCTCCGACTGTATGATATCCAGTGCGGCGATAGTACTTGCCACAGAGGCAGGCGACATACTGGCACTAAATATCAGAGAGCGGGCATGGTGCTTGAGGTACTGAATTGTGTCGTGATCGCTGGCGATAAAACCACCTAAAGAAGCCAAAGACTTACTAAATGTACCCATAATCAGATCTACCTGATCTGTCAGCCCGAAATGAGAGGCAGTGCCGGCACCACGTTCGCCTATTACACCCAGACCGTGTGCGTCATCCACCATAATACTGCCACCATAGCGCTCTGCCAAAGCCACTAATTCCGGCAGCTTCACTATATCGCCTTCCATGCTGAATACGCCATCAACCACGATCAGCTTTATAGCCTCAGCAGGCAATTTTGCCAGCTTTTGCTCCAGGTCCCGCATATCATTGTGCCGATACTTGATAACTTTGGAGAAGGAAAGGCGGCTGCCGTCTATTATAGAGGCATGGTTATACTCGTCCAGGATGATATAGTCGTTACGGCCGGTGAGGCTGGAGATAACGCCCAGGTTAACCTGAAAGCCTGTGCTAAAAACCAACGCAGCATCTTTACCTACATAGTCCGCCAGCCTTTGCTCCAGTTCCAGGTGTATATCCAGTGTGCCGTTTAAAAAACGAGAACCGGCACAACCAGTGCCATACTGCTCAATGGCTTTGATAGCAGCTTCTTTTACTTTCGGATGATTTGTAAGTCCCAGATAGGCATTTGACCCAAACATCAACACCTTCTTGCCTTCAATGATCACTTCTGTATCCTGCGCCGACGCTATCGACCGAAAGTAAGGATACGCTCCTTGTGCCTGCGCCCTTTCCGCCGCTTGGTAAGCGGGGCTCTTGTCACGGCCGAGGATTCGCTGACGAAGTAAATTACCCATCTGTTCTTTTATAAATTTTTAATAATCCTATATACTATAGTAATAAAACATTTAAATCAGTTTACTACCACTGTTAATTTAATA
>NZ_JBHTLD010000125.1:0-15126 GCF_042678745.1 Pontibacter rugosus
AAAAAGAAGGCAAATCATTGGCTAATAAATTTATAGAACATTTTTTGTCCGAGTATTAATAAGCACCCGTATATATAAATCTGCACATGTTTCATCTTAACTCCTTAAGCCATGAATCTAACCCACGAAATCAACCACTCCTCCGAGCGTATCAACAGTGCCAATAACCCTGTCTGGATGGACGGGCTCCGGATTATACTTGGTATTTTCCTGTTTATAAAAGGTATCATGTTTCTGGAGCACACCAGCGATGTGTTTTACCTGTTCAGCCAGAGCCAGGATGTGATCAGCCTTAAGAAAGCTTCGATGATTACCAGTTTAGTACACATTATTGGCGGTTTGATGATTGCGTCCGGCAGCCTGACCAGGCTGGCTATTCTTTGCCAGATGCCAGTTGTACTTGGTGCGGTCCTGATAGTAAACCCACAACAAGGCTTGCATATTGAGAATACAGAACTGTGGTTGTCTATACTTGTTTTAGGGCTGCTGCTGTTTTTTATGATTGTAGGGCCGGGACGATATTCTGTTGATAATAAACTGCTGCGCCAGAAACGCCACACAGAGCAGGAGTAAAAGCTACTGCCAAATAACCTTTAGCGTCCAGAAAAGACTTAGGGGCTACCAGCCTATCAAGGGCAAAGCACAGAGCACCTGATGTTCCTTTTTAGAGTTTGTTAGCAGCACCAGGAATTGTGAGACATTATAATTCCTGTCCAGCTAAATATTTGAACAAAGCAGACAAAGGCGAAAATCCTTTGCCTGCTTTGTTTGTTTTAAAGCTGCTTTGCTCCCAATTTTGCAACAGCACGTACTCCTATAAAGCAACGGCAACTAATATCCGACACACCTTCTCGTTTATCAGGCTAAAGCGCAAGGAGATGAGAAACTACAATTAGACTATGGCTGAACAGTACCTGACCCTTAACGGCAATAAATTTTATTACGACGAGATCTCTGAGTATTCATTCCGCAACAGCATTCCGCTGAATGGGTATGAGAGTAATACGCTGGAATTCTGCCGCAACTGGCTAAACGGCATTCAGGAGTTTCCTATTCAAACCTCCGGATCAACCGGTGTACCCAAAACCATAACCCTTACCCGAAAGCAACTCGAGGCAAGTGCCCGGCGCACAGTAAAACTACTACAGTTGCAAGCCGGCGACTGCACCTTTATCTGCCTTAACACAGAATACATAGCGGGTATGATGATGCTGATTCGGGGCTTTTTGGCAGATCTGCAAATGATTATAGTTGAGCCTATTGGAAATCCGCTAACGCTGGTGGGCAATGATCATAAAATTGAGTTTGCTTCTTTTGTTCCCATGCAGTTACATGCCATCCTGAGCGAGACGCCTGAGCGACTGCAGCAACTAGACAGCATGAAGGGCATATTAGTTGGCGGCGCCCCACTCACCCCAACTCAGCAAAGAGAGCTCCAGCAAATCAAAGCCCCTGTTTACCATACGTATGGCATGACCGAAACAGCCTCTCACATAGCACTTCGTAAGCTAAACGGTGCTGATGCAGCAGCGTATTATAACGTGCTGGATGATATAAAGGTAGGGTTAGATAAGCGCGGCTGCCTCACGATAAAAGGAGACATCACCAACAACGAAACGCTCATAACAAACGATATCGTTGAACTGCTCACCCCTACCCGCTTCCGCTGGCTTGGCCGCGCTGATAATACCATTAATACTGGTGGTGTAAAAGTGCAGGTAGAAACCGTAGAACTGGCTATTGCAACGGCCATGATCGGTATGGAAAACCCTCCGCGTTTCTTTATTGCATCACAGCCAGATGAGGTGCTCGGCGACCGGATTGTGTTAATTATAGAAGGTGCTCCGTTACCACAGCAGGACGAAAAGGAGCTTTTTACCCGCATGAGTGATTTGCTGAAAAAATTTGAAATGCCGAAAGAAGTATACTATAGCCCTGGCTTCACCGAGACATCCACAGGTAAACTATCAAGGCAGCGCACGCTCCAGAAACTGGGCCTGTTCACCGATTAAGCACCAGAACAGAACAGCCAGGGTACTAACGCGTACAAACTATAAATCAACAACAGCTATACATGAAAAAGAATATACTGACAGGTTTATGCGCTCTGACTTTTATACTTGGTCTCAGCAGCTGCGGTGGTGGCTTATTTACGGAAAGAGCACCGGTAGAACTGAAGCAGGCCTGGGCATCTGACAATACCTTAAAAACTCCTGAGTCAGCGCTTTACGACCCACAGCGTAACGTTATTTATGTGAGTAATATTAATAAAGACACGCGCACGCGTAAAGACGGCGATGGCTTTATTTCCACGCTTTCTACCGAGGGTGAGGTGCAGCAGCTATACTGGGTAACTGGTTTGAATGATCCACATGGCATGGCCTTGTTCAACAATGTACTTTACGTAGCTGATATAGACGAAGTAATTGCTATCTCTACGCAGTCAGGCGCTATACTTGGCCGTTATAAAGCAGACCGCGCCCGCATGCTAAACGATGTAGCCGTAGATGGAGATGGCAATGTGTATGTAACTGATACAGAAGAAAACAGGATCTACGTGTTGCGCAATGGCAGAATCAGCAGCTGGGTCGATAATACAAAAATCAGCAGACCGAACGGCCTCTTTATAGAAGGAAACAGAATGATAGTTGCTTTTTCAGGCAACGGCGACGTCAGGCTGCTGGACCCCGATACCAAAGAGTTCTCTAAATGGGTAGAAGGCATTAAATCAGCAGACGGTATTGCAGCCGTTGGAGGAGGTGGCTATTTGGTGTCGAGCTGGGCAGGAGAGATATTCTACATCGATGAAAGAGAAAAGAAATGGAGCCTGCTCAACACAGCCGATAAAAATATAAATTCAGCTGATATCAGCTACGCGGAGCGACCAGGTTTAGTGCTTGTTCCTACTTTTAATGATAACCGCGTGGTAGCTTACAGGCTAAGCACCAAGTAAGCACTTAGGTGCTATAATTTAGTATATGAGGCAAGGCAGCTGTAAGCATTTTCAATGTAACAGTTGCCTTCTCTTTTAAAGCAACGTATACTGGAGCTGATGAAAAAACTGCCTACACTTCATATCCTGAACGGAGATGCCTCTGCTCCTGCATTTGAGAGCACAAACTTAGCTGGCCAGGTGTTGATTTGGCGTGAGATACTCTCTGAAGGTCCGGTGCCTGTTACTTTGCCCGCACCCGCTTTCTGGCAAGCCAGGCAAAGCTATATCACAACAACGTTTGGAGAGTCTGCGCCCAAGTATAAAGAAAAGGTACTGGACGTTGTGGAAAAATTAAACGAAACGAGCAGTTCCTTTTTTGAAATAGTGCTTTGGTTTGATGCTGACCTAATGTGCCAGGTAAACCTGCTATACCTGCTGCAACACCTAAGCCAGAACCGAGCAGGAATTATTTCCGTTTGCACGCCCGCACCTGGTAGTCAGATTGCGCTTCTGAAGCCGGATGAGCTTGCACAGCTAATGGAAAAAAGGCAGGTTGTACAAGCTGATGCGCTGCAGCAGGCACAGGTTCTATGGGAGCTTTATGCTTCTCCAGACTTAGTTGCACTGCAGTCATACTTAGAACAGGTTCCTATGGCACTACCTTACCTGAAGCAGGCGTTAACGCTACACTTAAAACGGTTTCCGGCCTGTTCTGATGGACTTGGAGAACCGGAACGTGCTTTACTACAATTTGTACAGGCAGGTGCCACCACTATAGAAGAGCTCATGCAGGCATTCTGGAAACATGACCCCGGCTACGGCTATGGTGACAGCCAGCTAAAACAACTCCTCGACTATTTGCAACCAGACCTGATCCAATCAACAGCACCACTAAAGCTTAGCTTCTTCGGTGACAGAGTATTGCATGGCCTTGCCTCGTTTAAGCCAAAAGCGCACTGGCTGGGCGGTGTAGAGGTGAACAAGAAATTGAGGTTCTGCTTTAACAACGACACAAATTCAATACATCAGATCGCTTAAAATGAAAACTGGCCCCAAAAATGCAGTAGCAGGTATACACGCAATTAATTTTACAGGAGATCAGAGATGAAGAGAAACTATACCTTTGCAATGGCTGCTGCCTTGTCCTTAGCTTTTGCTACTGTATCAAATGCACAAACCACAGCCATTCCTACACAGGCGCAGGAGCATGTTTTGATTGGGGTTGATAACCTGGAGGAAGCCCTGGAGAAAGACATGGAGACACTTTCCGGCATTCATTTACGCCCCTCTAAAAAGGGCAACTATCAACTGGATTTTACACAGCCCTTAGAGGAGAATGCTTTGCTGAACATCACAAATACAGCAGGCAAACTGGTGTATCAAAAGCCTGTAACTATAAAAGGCAAACGCAACTCCTGGCGGTATCAGCTAGGCAAACTTAAACCTGATACTTACTTGGTTGAAGTAAAAACCAGCGATACTACTTACTGGACCAAGTTTAAGGTGAAATAAGTTTAGAGAGGAAATCACCTTTAGAGCAAGTTTAAAATTCATCCTTTGCGCTGCAAGCTGCCTGTAAAGGAACCTGACTTCACGCTTTTCTCGCCCCATAGCGCTGCTATGAAGCTATAAAACCGCTTTGCCAGAACCCTTTCTATTCAGCTTTCGCTTGAAAAAACGAAATTTAAACATGCTCTTAAGTATAGTTAATACCTGTCATTCTGAAAGGAGTTTGGTAGAAGAAGAGTGCCTCTCCCCCCTGAGATTAGGCTTTTGCAACTTGCGTGGAAAGGGGCAATCTTTCAACAAGATCCTTTTAGGATGACAATAAATTTGCCTGAGTACTTAGCTTATCAGAGAAGCTGATTGTTGGCTTATATAGCATGTATACGTTGGATTTTGATTTAGCAAAAGTACACCTAGACAAATAGGGTGACTGCTTATTCTTTCTGCCACGCCCGCACCACCTCATATAGTAGGGCACCTCCCAGCTTTGCTGTTCTGTTGTCGATGTCTAATGTAGGGTTTAGTTCAGCGATATCTAAACTCAACAGTTTGCCGCTCTGTACCACATAGCTTAACAGTTCAAGTACTATCTCCGGATGAAGACCCATGGCGTTAACGGCACTTACACCGGGTGCATAGGCTGCTGAGAACACGTCTAAATCTACGGTAATATAAACCTGATCCACCTCCTGCAAAAACTGCTGCAGCTCCTGCTTTAGTTGCTCTAATCGGTACAGCTGCACATCTTTTGCAAAGGTGTATTGCACCCCCAGGCGCTCCGCCGTATGAAACAAGACACGGGTGTTGCCATACTCCTGCAGGCCAAGCACTTTATACTTGAAAGGCTTGTTTTTTGCCTTCAGCCTGTCTGCTATTTGTAGAAAGGGTGTGCCAGAACTTGGCTGCTGCGCGTAGCTACGGAGGTCGAAGTGAGCATCAAAATTAAGGATGCCTAGCCGTTGCTGTTCTACGGCTTTTTCTAAACCCAGATAATGCGCGTAGGCAATTTCGTGTCCGCCGCCAAGCACCAATGGCCGATAGCCATGCGCTAAAAGCTGGGCAACTTTCTTACCCAGCTGTTCCTGTGCTTCTTCTAAGTTAGAATTTGAGCAAATAACGTCTCCGGCATCATACAACTTTACATGCTCCGGCAGGTGATGCGCATACGAAGCCATAGCTCCACGCAAAGCTACAGGCCCTGCTGCTGCCCCTACTCTGCCCTGGTTGCGCCGCACGCCTTCTTCGCAGCAAAAGCCAAGGAAGGCAAAGGCTGTCTCGTTGGGTGGTACATCAGGTATTTCCTGTGATAAATCCAGCAATTGAATTACCTGATGCCAGCGCAGCCCGAGGTCGCCATCATGGGCATCCACTCTTCCTTTCCAATTCTCTTTTGTTGCAGATTTATACATGCTTGCCGCTTTTCCAGATTTTTGTAGGCTTAAGTTTACCCTGTAAGTATAGAATTTCTCTGAAGTTGCTTGTCGGGAAGGCAATCATGTCTGCCAGTTTTCCTTTTGCTACACAACCCCGGTCTGATAAGTTAAGAGCCGCAGCTGCACGGGCTGTGATAGCAGCCAGTGTTTCTGCAGTCGTTAGTTTTTCAGCAGCGCCAAGTATGGCAGCCTGCATCAGCAAATCGCCCATTGGTGCAGAACCCGGATTCCAGTCGGTGGCAATAGCCAGGCAAAGGCCGCCATCCAGCATTTTACGTGCCGGTGCATAATGCATACCTAAACCCAGCGAGGCACCCGGTAAAACGGTTGCCACCACACCAGCAGCTTTCAGCAGTTCAATTTCTTCATCGCCGCTTGCCTCCAGGTGGTCCGCACTGATGGCACCGGCCTCAGCCGCCACTTTACTGCCGCTCGTGCTAAACTGATCGGCATGCACTGTCACATCAAAACCCATTTCTTTGGCAGCCAGCAAGTACTCAACCGACTCTTCTTCTTTGAAAGCTGTCTCTTCTACAAAAATATCTACCCGCTTTGCCAAGCCCTGCTCTTGTATCTGCGGCAAAAGCTCTGTAAGTACTTCCTGCAAGTATAGCTTCGCGTCGGAATGCTCGGGAGGCAACATGTGCGCTGCCAGGCAGGTTGGCACCAGGTCCAGTTTGTGATGCTTATTCACCAATTGGATTGCCTCCAGCATTTTCAATTCTTCGTCTACTGTGAGACCGTAACCGCTTTTCACTTCGCAGGTGGTTACGCCTTCGTGCAAGTGACGGTCGCAGCGTTGTTTGAGCAAGGTTACTAATTCAACCATAGTTGCCTCACGTGTTTTGCGCACACTATCCAATATACCACCGCCACTTCGGGCTATTTCCAAGTATGATTTTCCTGCTACACGCATGGCGTAATCGTTGGCGCGGCTACCGCCAAAGCAAATGTGGGTATGTGCATCAATCAGGCCTGGCAGCAGTACCATGGGCTCCTGTATCAGCTCCAGTTTATACTTCTGCTCTACTGCCTCATGTTGCAGTTGGTCGTAGCTTCCTACTTTAACTATCTGCTCACCCTGCACCAGCACACCTGCTCGCTCCAACACGTGTAGCTGCTCGTCTTTTATAGCACCTGCTTTTGGCAGTTCTGCCATTGTCAGGATTTGGCTGAAGGGACCGATGAGGGTTATTTGGTTGTTCATAGTTTTGATAATGTTTTTGTATTGATAGTACTCAGCTGCGCCTTAGATAACCATTTAGCTTGCCTCGTGCGTTAGTGTCTGCTTCTACACTACTGGTGCGAGTTTCTAACTCGTGTCTTTTGATGGTGTTGAGTTTGTAACTTAACTGGCTTTAAAAGCCATACTTGCTTAGTCTCTGCTATACATGTACAACTATATTTGAAGAGAGGCAGTCATTCCCCTGCTGGCGCTAGCTTGCAGCTAGTGCCTACTATGGTGTAGAGCTTTCAGCTCTACTGGCTCACAGAGCCACACCTGTACAGCCTCAGCCATACTTCCACAGCCTCTGTTCGTAGCATCTTTAACCAAGCTATTCTTCCTAGCACCCGTTCATCCTCCAGCTCACATATACCTATTCGTTTCACCTTTTGCTTTGGAGCGCTCTCGGCTGGGTAGGGGGCCTATATGAGCGTGGCCTCATCCTGGGGTAGGGACCCTCGACAAGGGCATCGCGCTGTGTAGCCTTCCTGCCTAACAGCTGCCGCTCCCGCGGCACCCGAAACATACAAGGCGCGCTTTTCGAGGGCCCTTACCCCCACCCAAGTACTGGAACAGTTCAGGTAGCTTCTGCTTACGGAGCTTTGAACGATTCCCCTCCTTACACAAGGAGGAGTTAGGAGTGATTGGATCGGTTACAGCACATCCTACTAACCTACTCTCAATGCTATTTCCTACAACTCCAACCCAAAATCCCTGGCATTTTCCTGCGCAGTTTCGTAGCCAGCGTCAGCATGGCGGAAGATGCCCATGGCGGGATCGTTGTGGAGCACGCGGCTCAGGCAGCGCTCTGCACGGTCTGTACCGTCCGCTAATACCACCATACCTGCGTGTTGTGAGTAGCCAATGCCTACTCCCCCACCGTGGTGAAAAGAAATCCAGGTGGCACCGCCTGCCGCATTCGACATTAGGTTAAGCAACGGCCAATCGGAAATAGCATCTGAGCCATCTTTCATACCTTCCGTTTCGCGATACGGTGAGGCCACAGAGCCGCAGTCTAGGTGGTCGCGGCCGATCACAATAGGCGCTTTGACTTTGCCTTCGCGTACGAGCTGGTTAAAGAGCAAACCTGCTTTTTCGCGCTCGCCCATGCCCAGCCAGCAAATACGGCATGGCAGCCCTTGGAAAGCAACTTTCTCCTGCGCTTCATCCAGCCACTTAATCATGTGCGTATTCTCCGGAAAAAGTTCTCTCAAAGCCTCATCGGTTACACGAATATCTTCCGGGTCTCCGGAAAGAGCAGCCCAACGGAAAGGCCCTTTGCCCTCGCAGAAAAGTGGGCGAATGTACTCCGGCACAAAGCCCGGAATGTTAAAAGCATTTGACTCACCGCCTTGCTGTGCAAACTCGCGCAGATTATTGCCATAGTCGAAGGTCTTGCTGCCACGCTGCTGCAGCTCCAGCATAAACCCAACATGGCGCGCCATACTTTTCAGAGACAGCTCTTTATACTTAACCGGGTCCTGCTCCCGCAGTTCTTTGGCTTCTTTCAGACTCAAGCCGTTTGGTACATACCCATTCAGCGGGTCGTGCGCCGAGGTTTGATCCGTTAGTATTTCCGGAGTGATGTTGTCTTTTATCAGCCGCTCCAACACATCTCCTACATCACCTACCAGACCTACAGAAATTGCTTCCCCTTTCTCCTTCGCCTCCAGCACCCAAGCTTTCGCCTCCTCGTAATCGTAGGTCATTTTGTCGATGTAGCGGGTTTCCAGGCGCTTCTTGATACGGTCCGGGTCAACATCAACTCCTAAGAAAGTAGCACCCGCAATGGTCGCGGCCAAAGGCTGCGCGCCACCCATACCACCCAAGCCACCTGTTACCAGCAACTTATGGCGCAGGTCGCTGTTAAAATACTTATCTCCGCAGGCAGCAAAGGTTTCATACGTGCCTTGCAAAATTCCCTGTGAGCCAATATATATCCAGCTGCCTGCCGTCATTTGACCATACATAATCAGGCCACGCTTGCGCAGGTCATTAAAATACTCCCAGGTAGCCCAATGCGGCACCAGGTTTGAGTTAGCGATCAGCACACGTGGTGCTTCGGCATGCGTGCGCACTTTGCCTACTGGTTTACCCGACTGTACCAGCAAGCTCTCATCCTCCTCCAAATCCAGCAATACTTCTATGATCTTTCTGGCATCTTCAGGTGTCCTGGCTGCCTGTCCTGTACCTCCGTATACTACCAGGTCGGCAGGTGCTTCGGCAACTTCATCGGTCAGGTTGTTGAGGAACATGCGTAAAGCTGCTTCAGCTTGCCAGTTCTTAGCGTTTAGCTCTGGCCCTGTTGGCGGTATGTACGTAGGGTGGTTGGCGTATTTCTGAATGAATGCTGCTTTGCTTAGTTTTGATGTAGGCATTGAGGTGGCTTTATTCATAGTATGTATGCGTTGTTATGTCGTTTTACTCAAGTATCCGAAAATTTTAGGAGAAAGTGTAGCAAAACCATGATAAATTGCCTCAATAACAAAGTTCAAAGTCAATCTACATGATGCTCCTATCGCTTTCGCAACTGCAGCAGATTTTCGGCAACATCGATATTTACCTCTTCGACCAGCTTCTGAAAGGGCGCATACAGCCCGGTATGAAACTCCTGGATGCTGGTTGCGGAGCAGGCCGAAACGTACAGTACTTGTTGCAGGCTGGTGTAGAAGTATGGGGAGCAGATGCCTCTGTGGAGGCAATTGAGAAAGTGCAGCAAATGGCCGCGCATATAGCCCCAGACTTACCTAAAGCGCGATTTGCAGTAGCCGATCTGGCAGATTTACCCTACTCTGATGTCACGTTTGATGTGGTGGTTTGCTCGGCTGTCCTTCACTTTGCAGCGGATGAGGCACATTTCAGAAAGATGCTGCAGGAACAGTGGCGCGTATTAAAACCTGGCGGGATGCTCTTTTGCAGGTTCAGCACCACCATTGGCTTAGAAGGTAAATTGCAGGAGGTAAATAAGCGGAAATATCTGATGCCGCATGGCCCGGTGTGGTTTCTGGCAGATGAAGCGCTGATTCGGGAGGTGATTTTCACGTTGAACGCGGAACTACTGGAGCCACTTAAGACAGTGCTGGTAGAGCAGGAACGAAGTATGACAACGCTGGTGCTTCGGAAGAAGTAAAGCTAAGGTTGTATTGATGATCCCCTAAGACAAGTTAGAACATGCCCCGCTTTTAGATAAACCGCAAGAGGCTAAAGGCAATTTAACTTAACTCTGCGGTATAAAGAAATTAACCTCCCTCCCCTGCACTCCTGGCTTCACCTCAAACATACTGCCGCTTAAAGGATACTGCTCTAATTGCTCTTCTGACAGCCATTCTCGGGCAGTGGTGATATACAAGGTGTCTAAATCAGGTCCTCCAAAGGTGCAGGAGGTAACGTTAACAGCAGGCACTTTTATCTTTTGCAACTGCTCACCTGTAGCAGGATTATAACAGGCTACAGCCGCACCACCATGCAGCGCTATCCACAGATTTCCTTCTGTATCAATATCCATTCCGTCAGGCATGCCCTCTTCTTCAGGCACTCGTACTACCTCCCGCTTCTGGCCTATTTCTCCTGTAGCTAAATCATAATTAAAAGCTTGGATAGTATGTGTAGGTGTATCGATGAAGTATAAAGTTGCAGCATCAGCAGACCAGGCGAGGCCGTTAGAAATGGTAAGGTTTTGTAGCACCTGCTTCACCTCTAGGTTCTTATGTAGGCAGAAAAGTTCTGCGGTTCCCGGTGTCACATCCAGCGCCATCGTTCCAATCCAGAACCTGCCAGCTGGGTCGCATTTTCCGTCATTAAAACGGATAGATGCATCATGCAAAGGTGTAGCCACTTCCTCTAGCACCTCGGTGGCAATGTCACACTTGCAGATGCGGTTATGCAGTGCCACAAGTAGCCCACCTTCAAGTATAGGCGCCACTGCATTAATTCGCTCCGGCATCGGGTAAACAATTACTTTAGCTGTAGCTGGGTTATACCTGCGCAAGGCATGTCCTTCGATATCAACCCAATAAAGCACCTGCTCCTGTGGGTGCCAGCAAGGCCCCTCACCCAGCCTACTCTGCGTATCAGGTATAACTGCTGCCGTTAATTGTTCTTTTGGTGAAGTGGGTGCCATGCTATTTCACAGTTCTTGAATAAAGATATCGCGAAACCATACTTCATCGCCATGGTCCTGCAAGGCAATTCTACCCGCTCGGTATGTTCCAAAGCCAGGTATATCCTTGAACTTGCTGTTTTGGACCAACTCCTGCCACTTTTCATCCCAAAGCTGAAGTGAAATGGTTTGTACGCCATTCTGGTATACTTGTAATTTTCCTGATTGGCAATTGAGTTCAAGCTGGTTCCACTCACTGGCAGGCTTGGCGGTTTCTTTGGAGGCAGAAAATAAATCATACAGATCACCTGCACGACGCTTGAGAATCATGGCATCGGCATGCAGGGCATTATCCAACAGCTGAATCTCAGGCCCAGACTGCCAGCTTTTTTCATACTTCGCAGGCTCTTCCTGCACATAAAAAAGCAAGCCGCTGTTACCGCCTCTGGCTATCTTCCACTCCAGCGTCAGATGGAAATCTCTGAAAGAGGCATCAGTTACCAGGTCACCGCCCTGCAGACCTTTATGTGCCTGAGCAGCTTTATTTAAGTATAAACTACCCTCCTGTACCTGCCAGGCACCACCAGCTTCCGCTTGCCCATAGCTGTGCCAGCCTTGCAAGTTCTTACCATTAAACAGAGCTTTCCATCCACTCTGCTGCATGTCTACTTTTTGTGAACTGCCAGAATATATTTCGCCATTTCACGTGCATCCTCACGGCTCAAATCCGGGTGCGGCGTCATCGGCACCTGTCCCCAAACACCTGCCCCACCTTGAATAATTTTGCCTGCCAGGTAATCTACATTCTTGTCGTTGAATTCATACTTGGCGGCAACCTCTTTGTAAGATGGCCCCACGATGCGTTGCTCTTCGTTATGGCAAGACAGGCAGTCAGACATAGCGATTAACTTGGCTCCCTTATCATAGTTTGCCCCTTCGGCATTTAATTGCTCACCTTCGTTCATTTCGTTTACACCGGCATCAGCCCCAACTTTTGTCTGGTCTACCGGACTGTCTCCTCCCTCAGCTGCAGCTTCACGCTGTTCCTGGTTATAGTATTGCTCCCCCTCAGTCTCGTTGTTTCCGCCACACGAAGCAAGTATAGCGCAGCTGCTAAGGATAGTTAATGCGTGTTTAATTTTCATGATATCTGTTGATGTTTCCTGCAAAGCTATACCATTTGCAGATTTTTTTGTTGCTGAAGCACTCGTTTAGCTGTTTCAAATTCATGTATATCTCCTGCTCCTTAAGCCATATCTGGCTGTATGCTAAAAGCAATCACTCCCCTGCACAAGTTACAATACAATAGAAATTTCCTATCTTACTTCATCAACCTTAAAGCTAAACCTAACTTATAATGACATCACCTTTCACTAAATGCCTGTGGCTGCTGCTGCTGCCCCTGCTATTGGCAGGCACAGCCATTGCCCAAAAGTTGCCATCCATCTCCTCTAAAACAGAAGGCATGAAGCGCTACCCTGGCTACTTTACCTTCTATTATGATGAAGACACAGGTAAGATATGGCTGGAGATAGACAAGCTGAATAAGGAGTTCCTGTACGTTAACTCTTTGCCAGCTGGGCTTGGCTCTAACGACATTGGCCTGGATCGTGGGCAGCTGGGCGACAACAAAGTAGTATACTTTAGCAAGCAAGGCCCTAAAGTGATGCTGGTGCAGCCTAACCTCGCCTACCGCGCCACATCAGACAATCCGAACGAGCGCCGCGCAGTGGAAGACTCCTTTGCCCAGTCTATTATTTGGGGTTTTAAAGCGGAAGCTGCCGATGGAAACAAGATATTAGTAGATGCTACCGATTTCCTGCTCCGCGATGCCCATGATGTGACCGGAAGTATAAAGCGCAGCAAACAAGGAAGCTACAGGCTAGATGCCAGTCGTTCTGCTTTATACTTGCCACGTACCAAAAACTTCCCGCAGAACTCCGAGTTTGAGGCCATGCTTACCTTTACAGGTGGCGAAGATGCCGGCCGCTACGTACGCGAAGTAGCACCAGACGTGCAGGCACTCACGCTGCGCCAGCATCACTCTTTTATCCAGCTACCCGACAATAACTATACTCCCCGACCTGCTGACCCTCGTGCCGGCTACTTCGGAATTTCATACCTTGATTATGCCACTCCGGTAGGCGAAGACATTGAGAAACGCTTTATAGCCCGCCACCGCCTTCAGAAAAAAGACCCTAAAGCCAAGGTATCTGAGGCAGTGGAGCCTATTGTGTATTATGTAGACAATGGAGCCCCGGAGCCAATTCGTACTGCGCTAGTAGAAGGTGGCCGCTGGTGGAATCAAGCCTTCGAGGCGGCCGGTTATAAAGATGCGTTTAGAGTAGAAGTGCTGCCTGACTCTGCCGACCCTATGGATGTGCGCTACAATGTGATTCAGTGGGTGCACCGCAGTACCCGCGGCTGGTCTTATGGCGCTTCGGTAACAGATCCACGTACCGGCGAAATCATCAAAGGGCATGTATCACTTGGCTCGCTGCGGGTGCGTCAGGATTATATGATTGCAGAAGGTTTACTAGCTCCTTATGAAAATGGTAAGTCTGTTGATCCGAAGATGATGGATATGGCCCTGGCACGTATACGCCAGTTATCAGCGCACGAGTTGGGGCACACACTTGGCATTATGCATAACTACGCCGCTAACAATAATGCCTCTGTCATGGATTACCCGCACCCACAAGTAAAGCTGGACCGTACTGGCAAAATCGACCTTAGCAACGCCTACGGCACCAGCATCGGAGCCTGGGACAAAGTAGCTGTAGCGTATGGTTACCAGGACTTCCCGAAAGGAACAAATGAGCAGAAAGCACTGGATGAGATATTGGCAAAAGGCAGAGCCGACGGATTGCTATTTATTTCTGACCGTGATGCCCGCTCTCCGGGAGGCGCACACCCTACCGCGCACCTATGGGATAATGGCGCTAATGCTACAACAGAGTTACTGAACGTGCTGCGCATCAGGGAAAAGGCGCTGGAGAACTTCTCTGAAAACAATATCAAGCCTGGCACAGCCATGAGTACCTTGGAAGATGTGCTGGTGCCAATTTACAACTACCACCGCTATCAGACAGAGGCTGTTGCCAAGCTGATTGGCGGCGTAAATTATACGTATGCCGTGCGTGGCGACAAGCAACTGGTAACCGAGGTGGTAGACAAACGTGAGCAGCAAAAAGCACTGGATGCCATGCTCAAAACTATCTCGCCGGAAGTGCTCACGCTGCCAGAGCATATTATCACCAACATTCCGCCCCGTGCACCGGGACTTCGCAGCAGCCGCGAACTGTTTGAGAAACGCACCGGCCTTACCTTCGATCCGCTTGCCGCTGCCGAGGCTTCTGCAGATTTTACACTGTCGTTTTTGCTGCACCCGGAACGCGCCTCCCGTTTAGTTGAACTGGGAGCCCGAGGCAACAGCCTCAGCCTGCAGGATGTAGTTAAGCAGTTGATTGAAAACACCTGGAAAGGCCGCCACCAGGAAGGGCTACAGGAGATTGTGCAGTTGCAAACAGAACAGTTAGTGCTCACGCATCTGCAGGCACTGGCGCATAATGAAAGCGCCTCGTATCAGGCACGTGCCGTAGCCACAGCTGCCCTAAAAGACTTGAAAGGCTTTATCGAAAGCAAACAGCGGAGTATAAAACAAGATGCCTATCAAGCGCACTTAGCTTTAGCAATGGAACGATTAAGCCGTCCGTTCTCTGAAGAAGTGAAGCCAAGCAGACCCTTAGACCTCCCGCCTGGTTCGCCTATTGGGAGTGGTGAGGTGATGGGGTGTGAGTAAAATTTAGCACAAAGGAAAAGACCAGTCTTATAATTAACTCAAGTTGCGATTATAAACGATGAAGCCATCCAGGTATGTTAAAGGATAAAGTGACCAAACTCTACTCCTTTCTTACCATGAATGACT
>NZ_JBHTLD010000126.1:0-14965 GCF_042678745.1 Pontibacter rugosus
TAAGTATAACTCGTAGAGCATTAGCTACTTCAGGGTCATCATCTATTTCTAAAGTTTCTTTTATCAGGTAATTCCAAAGCTTCATAGCCGTACATGAGGTGTCTTTTCGGCCGAAAACCTGTAGCAGTTGCTGGTCTTTAATCTCTGCATCACCCCCCTGCCGCACTACCTCCAGAAAAATGGCTGCTAACTGGTCTTCATGAAACTGCTTGAGTTGCTCTATTGGCACCCACTTTTCAGCAACGAGTGCTTTGATCAAGGCAACTACAGCTTGCAGTATGGCTACATCAGCTAAAGGGCTTTCCTGTAAATCAAGCACACGTATTTCGATGGCGCCACGCTCAAATCTGGCAATGGCTCCCCTGGAGTTCAGAAACTCTTCCTGCAGCGTGCCTTCGGGATCTCTGTCTGCAATGGCTGCATACATTTTTTGCAGAATCTGTTGATCATAAGCAGCTTTAGAGAACACTGCCTCAGGTATAACTTTACCTGCTATACTTGGTATTTCCTTTTGGTTATGCCTGTACACCTCTAATCTCGAATCTGCAAAACCAGTGATCGTGCCGTCCAGAATAGGCGTGGAAGCACTTAAGGCTGGAAGTATAGGCAGCACCACCCGGATGGCGGCATGTAGTTTTCCAAACTCCTCGTCTCCCTGAAAAGGCAGGTTGAGGTGAGTGCTCTGCAGGTTTGCCCATCCGTGCCCACGGCAGTCGAAAATACGATTATAAGCTTCGTATACTGCATTGTGCTCGTGTGGCCAAAGCCTAGTGTCGGTATATGGATTCATGAGCGGGTGCGCGCCTGTAGGTAGCAACATGGCATCATGCTTCTCCAATAGGTGGTTTATTTTCTGTACATGTGCCTGAAAAGCTTTGTGCAGGTGCGCCAGACTTGCCGTTGGCTTCTGTGATTTCAGCTCTACTACATGCAGCACCAGTTCATTGCTCCAGGCAATGTCACCAAATTCAACATCAGACAGGTAAGCCCCTACTTCTTCGTAAATAAGCTTATCGCAGATGGGCATAACGTGCAGCTCGTGGCGGTGCACAATCATATATTCCATCTCTACCCCATAGGCCTCAAACAGGTGTAAGGGCTGCTTCAGACTAGTCATTGCTTTGAATGTTTTTTAGGTGATCGATACGCTTCTTAATAGACTTGATGATAGAAATATAAAGCTCCTTCTTCAGGATTTTATCTTCACAGCCAGCGTCTATACTTGGGTTATCGTTTACTTCAATCACATAGGCCTTGCCGTCTATTTCTTTCAGGTCAACGCCATAGAGACCGTCTCCAATCAAGTTGGCTGCTTTTAGTGCGGTATGCAGCACATGGAAAGGTACTTGTTCAAAAGGCACAATTTCATCTGCCCCTTCTTCGTCCTGTTTCTTTTTGCCATTCCAGTTATAGATCTGCCAATGTCCTTTGGCCATGTAGTACTTGCAGGCATAAAGCGGTTGTTTATCTAAAACTCCTATGCGCCAGTCAAAATCTGTTGGAGTATACTCCTGCCCAATAATCAGCTCTGAATCAGCCAGCATCTCATCCAGTTCTTTTATAAGGCTTTCCTGATCCTTAGCCTTTACAACGCCCTGCGAAAAAGAGCTGTCCGGCTTTTTCAGTACACAAGGCAAGCCTAGCTCCGCCTCTACCATATCGCGGTTATCCTTATGTATGATCATGGTTTTAGGAATGCGAACTTTAGCCTTGGTAAGCAGCTCTGCCAGGTATACTTTGTTCGTGCACCTAAGTATAGACGCAGGGTCATCAATTACGATTAACCCATCTGCAAAGGCCTTTCTGGCAAAGCGGTAAGTATGGTGGTTTACGGCTGTTGTCTCCCGGATAAAGAGAGCGTCAAACTCTCCTAACCGACGGTAGTCGTCCTTGGTAATTAACTCGGTATAAAACCCCAGGCTTTCGGCTGCCTCAACAAAATGCTGGATTGCTTTCTGATTAGAAGGTGGCGCTTTTTCCTGTGGGTCTACAAGTATGGCTAAGTCGTATGTTTTGCGGGAAAGCCGTGCACCTGTAAAACGGTGCCGGGCAAAATAGCTTTTAGCAAACTGCTTCAGGTACCGGTGATGTGCAGCAGGAACCTCATTGATAGGTATGGCAGATATGCTTTGCAGCACCCAACTGTCTTTATACACAAACTGAGCGCGCAGTAACGGTGACTGAAAATGATCGTGCAGCGCTTTACAGAGTTTCTCATACTTTGCCGCTACATTTTGCCCAAAATACATACTGAGCGTAAAGCTTTTGGATTTAAGGCCAGCCAGACTTTTCTGAATAAGTTCTTCTATTTCCACTGTGATAGCCCGCACAATGGTAGGGCTTTTCAGGTCCTGCATGGTGGTAACGCTGGGAATGGCTTTATGGCCTCTTGCCTCCGCCAGCAGCGATACATAGTAGCCGGCACTCTGATAGCGATAAGAGCGACAAAGATTAAATACCCTCGCGTTGCGGATGTCTGTGTAAGAGGTATCGGTAAGGTAAGTCTGTGCATCTACTACCTCCGTATCTTCAATGGCTTCGTCCCAGTCTTTGGAATGATCTACCACTACAATTTTTCGCATAGTTTAAGTTAGCTCTGAATTAAGTTTTTTGGGTTGGATAGCCAGAAGGTTAGCATCAAAAGTGGCCATACCGAGCATAATGGAATTAATCAGGTGAGTTGTCTTCACCTCGTAGTAGTTGTTCTGAAAAGATGGGTTATCAGGATAAGGGTCTGCCACTACAACGGATTTCTGATCTTCCGAAAAGCCACAGAGCACTACAAAGTGCCCCATTGGCAGCCCTCGTACATCATCGTAAACCGAGTTGCCCTCCTCGTTTGTAAATTCCCGGGCGCTCTGGTACAAGTAGGTGGCGCTAAGTCCCGTCAGGAGCGGAACATTTATATCAAAGTACTCCCGCAGCAGGTTCTTGTTGAGGTCCCGGCAGCGAAGCTCACCACCCAACCGCAAGAATTCTATGTACGCATGCGTAGCCCTATGAAACTTACTTCCCTTTTTAAATGCCAGCTGTTCTTCCA
Source organism: Pontibacter rugosus (assembly GCF_042678745.1). Classification (NCBI taxonomy): domain Bacteria; kingdom Pseudomonadati; phylum Bacteroidota; class Cytophagia; order Cytophagales; family Hymenobacteraceae; genus Pontibacter; species Pontibacter rugosus. Next base: position 3,041 of record NZ_JBHTLD010000126.1, read on the forward strand.
GTTTAAGAATGATTTCTTCGTTGCCGAGGCCAATCCAGGTCGGGTCGAAGATGAACATATTGTAAGTATAAATCCGGGCCTGGTATCCCCGCTGTAAGGCGTGGCATGCCAGCAGCACCTCTAATGTTCCTCCTTCATCTAAGGAAGGCACCTCTTTTATAACTTCGCTCAAAGAGATGGTATCTTTAAAATATCGGTACACGGCATGCAGGCTGGTAGGTCCGCAAGTAGAGTCGTCGGGTTGTGTGTGAATCTTTATTGGTATCACAAGTCAGCGGGTTTAGAACTCGAACTACATCGAGCACTTTATACGCTACAGATAAGTTTAATATTTGCACCTTTCAAAGATGTTACCTAACTATACCGATAGCTGCACATGCGTTAAGAGAGCTATTGGTATCTAAGGTAAAATTGCTTATCTTACTACTATATCAACACCTCAACCAATGAGCTGGAGTTTCAAGATTAAGCAACGCAATAAAATTGCCTTAGCCCTTGGTGCTATCATCCTGATAACGGTGCTCGCCAACTGGTTTGTGAGTTATAGTATGACTGTGGTGGGCTCTCAGTTTAAGTCAGTTTATGTGGATAGGCTGGTGCCTGCCCTTGATATATCTGCTATACAGGAAAGGTATTACCAAAATCGGCTGTTACTTGAAGAGCACATCTCATTGATGGATAGACTTCAACAGGAGACTATCCGCGTGCAGCTAAGCCAGAATGAGCAGGAAATAGATTCGCTGGTTGCTAAGTATAGCGCTACCCAACTTACAGCCAAGGAGCAGCAGGACTTACAGCAATATCTGAAAGCAGAGAAGGAGCTTCATCTTTTAAAGAATAAGATTCTCTTACATAGTTCGGCTGGCGAGAAACATGTGGCTAGTAACTTGTACAAGCAGCAATGGCTTGCTGCTTTTCAGGAGTTGATGCAGCCTTTGCATGCCTTAAGCGAATTGCAGGAGTCGGTTGGGCAGGAGCTATACGAAGACGCAGACAGGCAAATGAAATCTTTAAAAACACTCTCCTATCTCGTTATTGCACTTGCTGTTATCTTTGCATTACTGATAGGAACACTTTTGCAGACATCCCGCAAAATAAAAGAGGTTAAATACCAGAAGTTTCATCTGAACTGATGTCTAAAGTTACTGAAGCTTTGCAACAACGCATGTGCAGGCGCAGTAATACAGTCTATTGCATGCAGCATAAGTAAAAAAAGAGTTTGCCTGAAGCCTAATCAGGTAAGACACCAAGCAAACTCCATACTTACGGATACTTATTCAGCAGTTAAGGAAGTATATGCCTGCTGCACCCGCTCAAAGTTAAATGTACGTAGCAGGTGTTGCATCTGCTTGTTTATTTCGTCGTTGCACAGATTGCCTATGCTTCCTTCGTGTGTATGTGTGGCGGCTGCCGGCGGTGTAAAAGTACCAGAATCTATGCTTTCACCTACCGTTTTGTAAGCGTCCCTGAAAGGCACACCCTGCAGCACCAGTTCGTTTACTGCATCTACACTAAATAAGTACTTATACTTATCATCGTCTAAAATATCTGCTCGCACCTGTACCTGCTCTGCCATATAGGCCATCATCTGCAGGCAGCTTTTGAGCTCTGCAAAGGCAGGAAAAAGGTTTTCTTTCAGCAACTGCAGGTCGCGGTGATAACCAGAAGGCAGGTTTACCAGCAGCATCGATATCTCGGTTGGCAAAGCCTGCAACTTATTGCACTTACCACGTAACAACTCAAACACATCGGGGTTCTTCTTGTGCGGCATAATGCTGGAGCCAGTCGTGAGATGTACGGGTAAGGTAATAAAGCCGAAATTCTGACTCATATAGAGGCATAGGTCCATGCTCATGCGGGCAAGAGTGGCTGCTACAGCTGCCATTGCAGTTGCCACGGTACGCTCTGTTTTACCACGCCCCATCTGTGCATACACCACATTGTAATTCATAGACTCAAATCCCAGCAAGTCTGTTGTCAGCTGGCGGTTAAGCGGAAAAGAAGAGCCATAACCGGCTGCAGAGCCAAGGGGGTTTTTATCTGCTATCTTATAAGCGGCCAGCAGCATTTGCATGTCGTCTACTAAACTTTCGGCGTAGGCCCCGAACCATAATCCAAATGAGGACGGCATGGCCACCTGCAGGTGCGTATAACCCGGCAACAGCACCTGCTTGTGTTTCTCGCTCTGTGCCTGAAGCACCTCAAAGAAGACTTGCACCTCCTGCACTATATTCTGTAGCTGGTGGCGGAAGTATAACTTTAAATCCACCAACACCTGGTCGTTGCGGGAGCGACCGCTGTGGATTTTCTTGCCAGCCTCCCCAACGCGGCGCGTTAACTCCAGTTCCACCTGCGAGTGGATATCCTCTACTCCGGCTTCGATAGTAAAGTCGCCAGCCTCAATACGCTTATAAATATTTTTGAGCTCAGCCTGCAGTATCTCCAGCTCCTCCTGCGTAAGCAACCCTATACTTTGCAGCATCTGTATGTGCGCCAGCGAGCCTAATACATCAAAACGCGCTAGTTGCAAATCCAACTCAGCATCACGCCCAACAGTGAATTTCTCTATCTCAGCGGCTACTGCCGTACTTTTCTGCCAAAGTTTCATTTGGTATAATAAATGATGAATGAATAGTGAGAAGCAATGTAAGTATACTTAAAGAAAGCGAACAGCTCAAGTATATACCTGCTGCTTTAGCTGTTCTTAAGTATCACTTTCTCCAGAAGTGCAATATAAAGCCTGATGCCCTCCTCTACTTCATGTAGGTTGATATACTCATCAGCCATATGGGAGCGCCCTGAAAAGCCGGGACCCAGCTTGAGCGAAGGGATGGGCAAAAGCGCCTGATCTGAAGTAGTAGGAGATCCATAGGTAGTGCGGCCAAGTTCTATTCCTGCTTTAACTAAAGGATGATCAATGCTTATACTTGAGGGCTTTAATCGCTCAGACCTTGGCTTTACTTCCACCGCCACATGCTGCCGGATAACAGCTAACACTTCGTCCATAGTATAGGCATCGGTTAGTCTTACATCTACTGTAAACTGGCAGTTGTCAGGCACTACATTATGTTGTGCCCCTGCCTGTATCATAGTAACGCTCATTTTAACAGGCCCCAGGTGCGCTGACTGCTTAGCAAATGTGTAGCTCTTAAACCACTCGATTGCTGGCAGCGCCTCGTAAATAGCATTGATGCCTTCTTCGCGGGCGGCATGCCCCGCTTTGCCTTTCGCTATACAATCCAGCACCAGCAGGCCTTTCTCTGCGATCGCCAGATGCATTTCTGTGGGCTCGCCTACAATGGCCGCTTCTAAAGTTCCAAGTTCTGGAAGTATAAGCTCTATACCGTTTCTGCCGGAGATCTCTTCCTCTGCTGTTGCTGCGAAAACCAGGTTATACGTCAGGTCTTCGCGCTCGTAGAAGTATAAAAATGTAGCTAACAGTGCTACCAGGCATCCCCCGGCATCATTGCTGCCTAGTCCATACAGCTTCCCGTCTTCTATACTTGGTTCAAAGGGAGGACGTGTATAGCCGGGGTTAGGTTTAACTGTATCGTGATGAGAGTTAAGTAAAAGTGTCGGCAGATCAGCGTTATAGTGCTTGTTAAAAGCCCATACATTGTTTAATTGCTGATGCGTCTTAACTCCCTGCTTTTTGAGGAAATCAACAAGTACAGCAGCAGTGCCCGCCTCTTCTTTACTAAATGAAGGAGTGCTGATGAGTAGCTGAAGTAAGGCTTCTGATTTAGAATATAAAGCTTTGATATCCATTATAGTATGCTAAGGGTAGTACCGCTGAAGTTATCCTGATTTAAAGAGGCAAGTGCCTCTGCCTCACAGATCAAGACCTGCTCCACGCCCTGCTCAAGCGCTGCAAAAGCATTGTCAAGTTTAGGGATCATGCCTGCAGATACTACTCCAGTTGCTTTAAGGTGGCTATACTTCTGGCTATCGATATGCCTGATCACAGAGGCATCATCTTCCGGGTCTTGTAATACACCTCTCTTCTCGAAACAATACACCAGCTTTACACTATACTTAGGGGCAAGTGCTGTGGCCAACACAGAAGCGATGGTATCAGCATTGGTATTCAGCATGCTTCCCTTCCCATCGTGTGTTAAGGGGGCGCAAACAGGAGTTAGGCCAACAGAGAAAAAAGCCTCCAGCGCCTGCACATTTATATCAGGTGCACCTGCCACATCCCCTGCAAAACCATAATCCACTTCTCTTACAGGTCTTTTTGTGGCAAGTATAAGATTGGCATCCGCGCCGGTAAGACCAATGGCATTGCAACCCAAAGCCTGCAACTGTGCCACCACCTGCTTGTTTACCAAGCCGCCGTAAACCATCGTAACCAGATCAAGAGTTTCAGCATCTGTAACTCTTCTTCCTTCCACCATTTTAGGCGTTATACCCAACCGCTGGCCAATAGCGGAGGCAATTTTCCCTCCGCCATGCACCAACAACTTAGGCCCCGGAAGCTTTGCGAAATCAATCAAAAAACGCTGAAGCCGCTCCGGAGTATCTAAAATATTTCCGCCTATTTTAACTACTATCATATATATGATAAGGGACTGTTTGACAAAAGACAAATGAAGCTTTCGGAAGAACTTTTAGCTTTGAGTTAAATTAAAATACTGTGCTTTAAAGTTTAACTACCTTAGTTCGTAACTTCAATTTAATCTACATTACATGGTTTCCAGCATGCGCTTAAGCACAGCCTGGGCTGCATAGGTACGGTTGTTTGCCTGCTCCAGCACAAGCGAGTTTGGCCCGTCCAGAATCTCGTCGCTCAGCTCCACGTTGCGGCGCACTGGCAGGCAGTGCATTACTTTGGCATTATTGGTTTTCTGCAGCTTCTCATTCGTCATCATCCAACCATTTCCGTCAGTTAATACCTTGCCATAGTCCTCATAACTCGACCAGTTCTTCACGTACACAAAATCAGCGTCCTGCAGTGCCTCATCCTGGTTTGTTGTAACAGTAGCTCCAGCGGTAAACTCATCTGCCAAACTATATCCTTCCGGGTGTGTGATCACCAACTCCACATCTGCCTGGTTCATCCACTCGGCAAAGGAATTAGCCACGCATTGTGGTATTGATTTAATATGCGGTGCCCACGTTAAAACAACCTTTGGTTTCTTTCCAGCAGGCTTGTTTTCGGTAATAGTCAACAAATCAGCCAGACTTTGCAGCGGATGCCGTGTGGCTGACTCCAGGCTAACGATAGGAACTTTACTGTAAGTGATAAATTGCTGCAGCAGTTCTTCGTTATAATCTTCTTCACGGTTTTGCAGCTTTGGAAAAGAGCGTATGCCTATGATATCACAGTATTGGCCCATGGCGGCGGCGGCATCTTTGATGTGCTCTACTGTTGTGCCATTCATAATGGCGCCTTCCTTTGTTTCCAGTGCCCAGCCTTCTTTATCCAGGTTCATCACCATTACGTTCATGCCCAGATTCTGCGCCGCCTTTTGCGTGCTTAAGCGGGTGCGCAAACTCGGATTCAGGAAAATAAGGCCTAACGTCTTATTCTCGCCAAGCTTTTTATACTTGTAAGGATTCTCTTTCAGGTGCAAGGCTTCCTGTACAAGCCCTTCCAGGTTGTCAACATCCTGTACTGAGGTATATTTTTTCATTTAATTTGATTGTACTTCTGTGTGATAAAGAATCCCTTCAAACGCCTCCAGGAAAGTTTGTACTTCACGACCACTGATGCAAAGTGGTGGCAACAGGCGCAGTGTGTTTTTATCTGATGATGAGCCAGTGAAAATCTGATATTCTTCCAGTAGTTGCTTTCTGATGCCCGCGCAAGGCTTATCCAGCTCAATACCGATCATCAACCCTTGCCCGCGAACCTCTTTTACACCAGGCAGCTTTTTTAGCTCATCCATTAGCCACTGGCCCATCTGGTGTGCATTCTGCATCAGGTTTTCCTCTTCCATTACCTCCAGCACAGCTAATGCCGCAACGCATGCCAGGTAGTTGCCTCCAAAGGTAGTGCCCAGCAAGCCGTGCTTTGCTTCTACTTCAGGGCTAATTAAAACGCCTGCAACCGGAAAGCCGTTGCCCATTCCTTTCGCAACCGTAATCAGATGCGGCTTAATAGCGGCATGTTGGTGGGCAAAGAAGTTACCAGAGCGTCCGTAGCCTGACTGCACCTCGTCCAGAATCAATAAAGCTCCAGACTGATTGCATCCATGCTCCAGTGCTTTTAGAAAACCAGCATCTGCCACTTGTACTCCACCTACTCCCTGAATACCCTCTACAATTACAGCGGCAACTTCAGCGCCATGCTGTTTAATAGCATCCTGAAATGCCTTTATATCATTAAAAGGAAGAAAAATGATGTTATCTGTCTTGTTTATCGGGGCCTGGATAGATGCATTGTCTGTCACGGCTACGGCAGCTGATGTGCGGCCGTGGAAAGCACCCTTGAACGCAATCAGCTTTTTACGACCTGTATGGAAAGAAGCAAGCTTCAGAGCATTCTCATTAGCTTCTGCACCAGAGTTACATAGAAACAGGCTATAGTCGTGGTAACCGCTTAACTGCCCTAGCTTTTCAGCCAGCTCCTGTTGCAGCGGCACTTGTACCGAGTTAGAATAGAAACCTATGTCGTAGAGTTGGCGCGCCAGGCGCTTAACATAATGAGGATGGCTGTGACCGATGGAGATAACGGCGTGGCCGCCATAAAGGTCTAGGTAGCGCTTGCCTTTGTCGTCCCAGACATAAGCGCCCTGTGCCCGAACAGGTGTGATATCAAAGAGCGGATAAACATCAAAAAGATTCATATCTGTTGTTGATAATTTAGATGTAGGAAGTTAAACAATAAATAAAGTACTCGACGTACATCGTGCTGTAATGCATAGTTTTATACTATTAAAAAGAAGTTGCTTTTAACTGTAAGCCCAGCTGCTCAGGCATCCCGAATAGCAGGTTCATGTTTTGCACAGCTTGTCCTGACGCACCTTTCAGCAGGTTGTCAATTATACTTGTGATGACAAGGTATTCTCCTTCTTTCTGCAAATGAAGAATGCACTTGTTTGTATTGACCACCTGCTTTAAATCAGGTGTATCGGTGCTGATGTGCACAAAAGGATGGCTAGCATAATACGTAGTATAAAGCTCCTGCGCCTGCTCCAGCGTTTGATAGAAACGAGTATAGCTGGTGCAAAGTATACCTCTTGTAAAGGGGCCGCGATACGGAACAAAGTTGATATCAGGTAAAGCCTGCTCCTGAAGCCCTTGTAAGGTGCGGCGTATTTCGTGCAGGTGCTGGTGGCTTAGCACTTTGTAGTTAGACAGGTTACCGCTTCGCCAGCTGTAGTGGGATGTAGGACTAAGGCTTTGCCCTGCTCCCGTGCTGCCTGTTATGCCGCTTACATGAATTTCTGCTGCAAGCAGGTTTTGCTTGGCCAATGGTAAAAGTGCTAACTGAATAGCAGTAGCAAAACAACCAGGGTTAGCAATATTCTCAGCCTTAACAATGGCTTGACGCTGTAGCTCTGGAAGGCCATATACAAATACTCTGTCATAGGCACTTACGGCATCAGACTTCGAGCTTTCATTCCATCGGAAGTCCTGGCTTAAATCAATGATTTTAATACTTACCGGCAACTGCTGCTCTGCCATAAAGGTTTTTGCAGCACCATGCCCCACACATAAAAAAAGTACGTCCACATCCTGATCAAGCGTATCGGTGAAGTATAAATCGGTATCACCTAAAAGATCGGTATGCACCGCATGCACTGGTTTGCCAGCCTGGCTGTTGCTATGCACAAAAGAGAGCTGCACCTGCGGGTGGTTGAGCAGCAGGCGTATCAGTTCTCCTCCGGTATACCCGGCTCCTCCTACTATGCCTGCATTTATACTTACTCCGCCCATTCTGGTGTGCTGTTTACGTTATGGTATATCTTAGTTTGGTTGCCGAAGATCTTTGCGAATCCTTTTACATCATCAGAAGTCCAGGCACGGTTCATCTCTCCGTAGCTGCCAAATTTATCGCTCATCAGGTCATGAGCGCTTTCGATACCTTCTACCTGAAAACGGTATGGAGCCAGCAATACGTGTACTTTTCCGCTTACATTCTGCTGTGTGTTTTCAAGGAATGCTTCGATATCGCGCATGGTAGGGTCCAGCAGCTGTCCTTCATGTAACCAATTGCCATACCAGGCCGATAGCTGGTCTTTCCAGTATAGCTGCCACTTGGTTAGCACGTGTTTCTCTAGCGTGTGGTGCGCCTTGATGATTACAATGGGTGCGGCTGCCTCAAAACCTACCCGACCTTTGATGCCTATAATGGTATCGCCCACGTGGATATCACGGCCAATGGCAAAAGGGGCAGCTATTTCCTGCAAGTGCTGAATTGCCTCTACCGGATTAGCAAACAGTTGATCGTTTATACCTGTAAGTTCTCCTTTTTCAAATTGCAGGGTTACACGCTCCGGCTCATGTTTACTTAGCTGTGTCGGGAAAGCAGTTTCCGGCAATGGCAGGTGCGACGTAAGGGTTTCTTTCCCTCCTACAGATGTTCCCCAGATACCTTTGTTGATTGAATACTGTGCCTTCTGGAAATCCATTTCAACACCGTGCTCTTTTAAATAAGAAATCTCTTCCTCACGAGACAGTTTTTTATCTCGGATTGGGGTGATAATCTCTACCTGCGGAATCAGCGCCTGAAAGATCATATCAAATCGCACCTGGTCGTTGCCGGCACCTGTACTGCCGTGGGCTACAAAGTCAGCTCCGATGGCTTTAGTATGGTTGGCAATGGCAATAGCCTGTGTTACACGCTCAGCGCTTACACTTAAAGGATATACGTTATTTTTCAGTACGTTTCCGAATACCAGGTAACGGATACAGCTTTTATAAAAGTTGTCAGTCTCGTTCAGGTGCGTATGGCTTTTCACACCCATGGCATAAGCTCTTTGCTCTATGTCTTGAAGCTCTACCTGGGTGAAGCCGCCGGTATCCACAATAGCAGAATGTACTTCCAAGCCTAGTTCCTGCGCCAGGTATATGGCACAGTATGAGGTGTCTAATCCGCCACTGAAGGCTAAAACCACTTTTTTCATATTAAAAGAATCGTTACTGATGATAAACTATACTTGTACTGTTGTGAGTTCTGAGGCTGTTATATCTGGTTCTTGTCCGGGCCGAAGACGGTGGCGTAGCCATCGCCCCGTTACACTGGTTTGTGCTTTTGTCTTTTCCTCTTTCTGCACTAGTGGCAGTGGAATAAAGTCTTTATCCTTGGCCGGGTCAAAGAGCATAGCTGTGCAGAGGCAGTTGCTTCTGCCTTTGGCCTGCAGAATTTCAAAATTAACGCAGCTGCGGCAGCCTTTCCAGAATTCCTCATCATCTGTCAACTCAGAATAGGTAACTGGCTTATAGCCGAGGCCAGAATTAATGCGCATAACAGCCAATGCTGTTGTTAACCCGAAGATTTTAGCATCAGGATATTTGGTGCGCGATAGTTCAAACACCTTTTGTTTTATCTGGCGTGCCAAGCCGCTCTTACGCAACTCAGGCGATACAATAAGGCCTGAATTAGCTACATACTTTCCATGGCTCCATGTTTCGATGTAGCAGAACCCAGCCCAGGAACCATCCTGATGCAAAGCAATTACAGCTTTTCCCTCCAGCATCTTCTGCGCAATATAATCAGGCGAACGCTTGGCTATGCCGGTGCCGCGTGCCTTAGCAGAAGACTCCATTTCGTTGCAGATTTGCAGTGCATAGATAATATGCTGCCCTTCTGCAACCATCACGTTAAATGCAGGTTGATTCATCGTTTAGAAAACTATAGCTGCCCTATGGCAGGCACAGCTGATATATAATTCCAGAAATAAAAGTGTGAAAACAGCGAAAATGGTTAGTAGCTTACAGGCTAAACCGATAGCAACGCGTAATTCTATAATAATGGTGGAAGTATGACCACCACATAGGCAGTCGGATAGGCTGTAGGCTAGCGCCTGTAGCGGACTACAGCTATCATAGCCCTAAAAACTATCTCTGTTGTAGAGACAGAAAAAGCCGCATGCTCCATGGCTGGAGAATGGTTTATCATATTAGATGATAACAATGCCTTTTTTTTCATTTCAGTTAAACAATGGTGGGTTCAGTTATACCCTTTTGTGTAGTGCAAATGTTTCATAATTGTTTTTGTATTTCCAAATGATGCTTCAAATTTCTTTTTTGACCCACAAAAAAAACAACATAATCCCGGTATTATTAATTTCATAAAAACTGATGAGTAAAAATGAGCAATAGCTTTTATCTGTTTATACTTAATGTCATACCTTTGCCTTGGTCTAACCAAGGCATAAATGGGCAATATTTCAATCAGAGTAATTATCGGCATTCTGTTTTCAGCTATCGGAATGGTCTCCTTATTTTTATCACGAGAGGCACTGTCAGCTGCTATTTGGCTAAGTTTCGGGAACGGGTTGATATTGTCTGATCTGCGATTCAAGCAGGTAGATGATAAAGGCAATGCTTTCTATAAACCTATTCCAAAAGCCAGAATCTATACAGCGCTTTTCTTAATTGTGCTGGCAGTTCTACTGTTATTGCTGCAGATATACTTTGATATGCAGGAGATGAATACACACTCATCTATTTAGCTAGCTAGATGCGGCTCTGAAGCACGAAACTTAAAGTATGCGTTGTGTTATTCCGCTTTATCTTCAGTTTAATTTTACGGCCCGGCCGACTTTCCATGAGCTCCAGTAACTCCTGCAGCTTCAGCTCTTTGCAGTCGCGGCCATTGATGAGTAGCAGCTGATCGCCTGCCTGCAGCCCTATTTGCTTGGCTGGAGAATTTTCTACTACATTCGTGATAGTATAGAAATTAGTACCCGGTAAAGGTGTGCTCACATCAAAACCTGCCATGTTGTACTGGAAAGGGTCTTTATACTTACTGTTGGCCTGCAAAATCATTCTGTTGTGCGGATAATCGAAAATCACGGTAAAGCGCTTTAGAATATCAGATCCCAGATTTCCGTTTCTGTCTGCTATGTTTAGCGCCAGTCTTATAGCGGCTGTATCGGGATAGGATACAGTCAGGTTTTCCAGCTCATACTTGCCTAACCTGAAGGCATTCAACCTTCCTATTTTACCTGTTATATCACCACTAAGGCCACGACCGAGGTAGGCTTCCATCACCTTGGGCGGCAGCATGAGTCGCTCATCAGTGGGCAGGTACAACGATAGACTATGGCTGGCTCCAGTATCTACAATAAGTTTGACGTTGATAGAATCACCATTGTGCTGCTTTATAACTCCATGCAGGTAGGGTTTGGTGTCTTCTATAGAAATCACATACTCTTCGGATTTACGCTTTTTCTTTATTTTATAGTCTGGCCTGTACAGTGTTAAAGTCTTGTTGTGGTAGTTTATCTTTACGATAAAATTCTTGAAGATATCATACCCGATGATGCCATGAACCGGCATGCCCATACGTGTTGAGATATTAAAGACATCTTCCATTAAAACGTACACTGCCTGGTTTTTGCCTTTGATGCCTGGTATAGTTAATCTATTGCCTTCGCTGTAAATAGCTTCTATATTATGCCCCTCCCCTAAACCACGGATTTTTATTCTTTTTGCATCGTGCAGGCTCAGCGAATCTGTAAAGTTCAGCTTGGTAATCAGCGTGTTTTGCACCCCTGAATCCAGTATGAAATTCAGACTACTGGAGTTGTTGATTTTTACCGGAATGATAATAAGGTTATGAACCAGCTTGAAGGGCATTACGATCTTCTTTCGGCTCGTGGTGAAGTAAACCGTGTCGCTGTCAAAAGTAGGCTGAACCTGTGCTAGTGTAGGCGCAGGAATAGAGCAGGCTATGAGACAAAGGAGTAAAATTATACTAATTCTTGCCATAGGGATCTATAAAGAAAATGTCCACTAAAACATAGTAAT